>JAMOVG010000247.1 GCA_027061725.1 Desulfobacteraceae bacterium | reverse complement strand
GCTGGTGTCCATCGTGGACGAGGCCGACGCCTCGGTGGCGCGCACGGCTTTCTCCAGCCTGCTGCGCGATGCCCACGACTACACCTGCATGTTCACCGACAGCCGCGGCCAGGAACTGGTGCAGGGTACCTTCTGCACCCCGGGCCAGGCCGGCGCCATGGCCATGGGCGTGAAAAAAATCATCCGCTCGCGCCCGCTTAAAGAGTACCGGCCCGGCGACGTGTTCATCGTCAACGACCCCTGGCTGCTGGCCGGGCACCTCAACGACGTATGCGTGCTGAGCCCCATCTTCTTCAAGGACCGCCCGGTGGCCTTCACCGCCTGCGTGTTTCACCACTCGGACATCGGCGGCCGCGTTTCCTCGGACAACCGCGAGGTCTTCGAGGAGGGCCTTTTCATTCCGCCGCTCAAGCTCTACGACGCCGGTGAGCTCAACGAGGACGTGGTGCGCCTGATCCGCTGGAACGTGCGCACCCCCGAGGAGGTGGTGGGCGACATCCGTTCCCAGGTGGCCGCCAACCACGTCTGCGCCCAGAAGGTCATCGAGATGATGACCGACGAGGGCCTGGACAGCCTGGACGACCTGGCCGACGAGATTATCGGCCGCACCGAGCGCAGCATGCGCGCCGCCATCGCAAAGATCCCCAACGGCGTCTACCCTTACGAGGGCGTCATCGAGGGGGCCGGGCAGCGTGACGACATCACCATCCGCCTGACCGTCAACGTCCGCGACGACGAGATCCTGGTGGATTTCGACGGCACCTCGCCCCAGGTCGGCTGGGGCGTCAACGTGGTCTACAACTTCACCTACGCCTACGTGTTCATGGCCGTCAAGAGCGCCTTCGACCCCGAGATCCCCATCAACGAGGGGTCCATCCGGCCGGTGCGCATGACGGCCCCCGAGGGCAGCATCGTCAACTGCAAATTCCCGGCGGCCGTGGCGGCCCGCATGCAGGTGGGCCACTTCATGACCGAAATGGTCTTCAAGGCCCTGGCGGCGGCCGCGCCCGACAACATCATCGCCGGCAGCGGCGGCACCCCGGCCCAGACCAACATCTTCTACGGCAAGCGCCACGACGGCCGGCCCTGGCACACCATGATCATCCGCGGCGGCGGTCTGGGCGCCAGCAGCCGCATGGACGGCCACCACTGCGCCATCTTCCCGGCCAACGGGGCCAACACCCCGGTGGAGATCTTCGAAAGCGACACGCCCCTGATCGTCGAATCGCGTGAACTGGTGTGCGACTCCGGCGGCCCCGGCAGGATGCGCGGCGGCATCGGGCGCAAGATGGTCATCCGCGTGCCGCAGGACGAAAAGGCGCCCCAGGGTCCCACCACGGTGGCGGTCCAGGCCGGGCGCTTCCGCTACCCGCCCGAGGGACTTTTCGGCGGAAAGCCCGGGGCCAGGGCGCAGTTTCTGAAAAACAAAACCCCCGCCGACCCCAGCGGCCTGACCTTCTGCGAGCCCGGTGACGTGCTGTCCTTTTACAGCGCCGGCGGCGGCGGCTACGGCCCGCCGCAGGAACGGGACCCCGAGGCCGTGGCCGCCGACGTGCAAAACGGCTACGTCAGCGTCGAGGGCGCGCGCCGCGACTATGCCGTGGCCATCGACCCGCACACGCTGCAGGTCGATTCGGCGCAAACACGGAAACTGAGGCAGGGCCAATGAGCCATATATTCACGCGGCACATGTCTGCATTCCAAGGGAGCGCAAGATCCGTTTCGGTGCAGCGGCATTGTCCATCCGGGGGAAAAGCCCTCCGGCTGACCGGCGATGCGCATTTCAAGCTGTCCGAGGAGCTTGCGACGAGTTCTTGAAATGCCGCCGGTCAGGCGGAGGGCGCCCCGGATGGACACGGGAGCGGAGGCGAAACGGATCTTGCGCGGAATACGGTTTGGTTCTACTCAAACAGCATCGATAACGTAAGGCACCGAGGAAACACCATGAAAAAATCCTTCATGCCCCCTTTCAAAACCCTGGAAGAACTGCGCGCTTACCAGCTCAAGGGCCTGCAGTGGACCGTGAACCACGCCTACCAGGGAAGCCCCTTCTACCGAGAAAAACTCGACGAGGCCGGGGTCAGGCCCGGAGACA
>JAMOVG010000246.1 GCA_027061725.1 Desulfobacteraceae bacterium | reverse complement strand
CCGGCTGGGCTGTGTCGCCAAGGTGGAAGGCGATATCCTGGTATTTGTTCCCGAGGAATCCAGGGCCGGAAAGCAGGTGGTCAGCAAGGCGGCCCGGGACATCCACATCGAGCACAATCCTGCGGTGCGCACCTACTACGTGGAAGTCGATGCGCCGACCTTCGAAGAGCCCACCGCCGACTTTGAAAGGGTCTGCCGCGGCCTGGAAAGGGATTACGGCCTCAAGAATCTGACCATCGACATCTTTACCCTGCGCCAGCTGCCCAACGCCCTGCGGGAGGGCGACTGGAGCGTCACGGTCAGCGTCTGGAACGAAAAGGAGGTCATCCGCGTACGGCCGGGTCGCGCAGAGTACGCTTACGGGATCGCCATCGACGTGGGCACCACAACGGTTGCCGGCTACCTGTGCGACCTGAACACCATGGAAGTCATCGAAACCGTCTCCATGATGAATCCGCAGTGCAAATACGGCGAGGACGTCATGGCGCGCATCACCTATCACATGACCACTCCGGACGGCCTGCAGCGCATGAGCGACGACATCATAGAAGGGGTCAACGACCTGATCGCAAAAGCCGTGGCCAGCACCCACCCGCCCAAGAAAAAGAAGAAAAAGAAAAAGGGCGAGGAGGGTCCGGACGAGTATGTCGAAGTACCCGAGGAGGGCAAAGAATACCTGCGCCTAGGCATCGAGGACATCGAGGACATCACCATCGGATTCAACACGGCCATGCATCACATTTTCCTGGCCCTGAACCCTGAATACGTCGGATTGGCGCCCTTCCCGCCGGTGATCCACCACAGCATGGACATCAAGGCGCGGGATCTGGGCATCAAGGTCAACCCCTCCACGTATCTTTTCGTACTGCCCATCGAGGCCGGCTTCGTGGGGGCCGACAACGTGGGGGTCCTGATCGCCGAGGAACCTTACAAGCACGAGGAAAATCAGCTGATCATCGACATCGGAACCAACGGAGAACTGGTGCTCGGAAACCGCCACAAGCTGATCTCGTCGTCGTGTGCAACGGGCCCGGCCCTCGAAGGCGCCCAGCTGGCTTTCGGCATGCGTGCGGCGCCGGGGGCCATTGAGCGCATCGAGATCGACCCCGAGACCAAGGAGGTCGACTACAAGGTCATCGGCCGTGAGGCCTGGCGAAAGTTCTCGGAACCCAAGGAGATGAAGGCCAAGGGCATCTGCGGGTCCGGCATCCTGGACGTTCTGGCCGAGCTGTACCGCTCCGGCGTGATCCTCAAGAGCGGCGTGTTCAACAAGAAAGCGCTCAAGGGGCACCCGCGCTTTCGCAAGAACCCCGACACCAAGCAGCCCGAGTTCGTGCTAGCCTGGGCCGAGGAGTCGAGCATCGGCAAGGACATCGTCATCACCCAGAAGGATATCCGGCAGATCCAGCTGGCAAAGGGGGCGCTGTATGCCGGCTGCAAACTGATGGTCAAACGCATGGGCCTGGAAAAAGTCGACACGGTCAAGATCGCCGGCGCCTTCGGCACCCACGTGGACCGGGAAAAAGCGTTGATCATGGGGCTTTTTCCGGATTGTGAAATCGACAAAATCCAGAGTGTCGGCAACGCCGCCGGCGACGGCTGCCGGGCGGCCCTGCTGAACGTCAAGAAGCGGGTGGAAGCCAACTGGTGCTCGCGCAACGTGGAATACATCGAACTGACCGTCGAGCCCAATTTCCAGCAGGAGTTCATGGAAGCCATGCAGCTTCCCCACATGACGGACGAATTCCCGCACCTCAAGGGCATCGTGCCCGATGAGATCCTGAATCAGTAAATCGCCGGGATGGTGCCATGTCGGAAAATGCGAAAACGACGGCAGCTGCGGAAAGCTGCACGATCATCGAGGCCGGGGTCTGCGGGTTCAGCTGCCGGATCCGGGCACGCAGAACCGAAGCCCGTAAAGTGACCCTGCGGATCGATGAAACCGAGTGCCAGCAGATCCGGCAGATGGCGGAGAAGCTGGACACCATCACGCTGCAGCAACTGTTTGCACCTGCTACCCGCAACACGGTCTACCTGGCGGCACAGCAGGCCGGCTGCCATGCTTCGTGCGTGGTGCCGGCGGCTGTCCTCAAAACCGCCGAGGTAGCCATGGAAATGGCACTGCCCAGGCCGGTCCACATCCGGTTCGAAGACTGTGTCGGAAGCAAAGACGACCCGAAATGAAAATTCAGAAAGTGATTCCGTTCAAAACCAGAGAGGGAATTTCCCAAGAGTTGGTCCAGCAACTCCTGCAGAAGGGGAAGCAATACGGACTGAACGCCGTATTCCCCTTTTCGACCGGCAAGATCGTCGTGGCCCAGTGGGTGCAGCTCAAGTGCCGATACGGCTGCAGCCGGTACAATACCAGCTGGTGCTGTCCGCCGGCCACGCCGGATCCGGAAAAAGCCCAAGCCATCGTTAACGAGTACTCGTTGGCACTGCTGCTGGTGGGCAGCACCAGCTGCGTGGATTTCTACCTCAACAACAACCGCAAGCGGACCAAGCAGGTGCGCTGCTGGAAGGGCACCGTCAGCCTGGAGCGCATGCTTTTTCTCAAGGGGTACTACAAGGCCTTCAGCCTGGTGGGAGAATGCTGTGCGCTGTGCAAGACCTGCGCATATCCCGAGGGCTGTCATTTTCCCCAGGAGAAGCGTCCTTCCATCGAATCGTTCTCCATCGATGTCATCGGCACCCTGAAGAACCTGGGAATATCCCCGCGGGTGGCGTCTCACAAGAACGAAAGCTACAGCTATTACGGCATCATTCTGCTGCAATAGACTTCCGGGTAGTTACCGGCCGAAACGCTCGAGAGGGGGTGATAAAACCGACGTAAAGGATCCCATTCACCTTATGATATCATGTCGTCCGCAACACGATATCATTTCATCAGCAACACAAGGAGGGGTAACAATGGCCAAACAGATGCTCATTGACGCCTACCGGGGGAAAAGAACCGAAAAGCCCCCGTGGGTGCCTTATGCAGGTGTTCACTGTGCTTTTCTGATCAATGAACCCGCCGACAAGATGCTGCAGGACCCTGAACTGCTGGCAAAGGGTGTCGTCCACACCGCCAAGCGCTACAAGGCCGACGGCATCCCCCTGGTGTTCGACCTGTCGGTGGAAGCCCACTCCGTGGGGTGTGAACTGAAATGGTGGCCCGACAACGTGCCTTCCGTCAAAACCCACCCCTGCTCAGACAAAACGCCCGCCGAGGCCGGCCTGCAGATGCCGACCAAGGATTCGGGACGCTGGCCGATCCTGTTCGAGGCGGCCAGAATCGCCAAGCCCCAACTCGACGAACTGGACTGCGTGCTGATGGGCCTCTTCTGCGGACCGCTGACGTTGGCCTCCCATCTGGCCGGTGTGCGGATCTTCACGGACGTGTACAAGAATCCGGAATTCGCTTCGGAGGTGTGCAAGTTCGCGGGTGAAATCGGAGCCATCGCCGCGGGTTTCTATGCCGAAATGGGCTGCGAGATCATTGCCATCGTCGACCCGGTCGCGTCCCAGATCAAGTCCGAAACCTTCCAGAAGTACGTGACCCCCAACTCACAGCCGGCCATCAAGGTCATCCACGACGCCGGCATGACCTCTTCGTTCTTTATCTGCGGCGACGCCACCAAGGTGATGAAGGATGTCTGCACCATCGGCACCCACGGCTTCGCCATCGACGAGCAGATGAACATGAACTTCATCCGCGACCTGGCCCGTGAACACAAGGTCGGGTTCGGCGGAAACCTCAAGCTGACGCTGGCCCTGAGCCTCGGCCTGCTGTCGCCGCGCGAGGACGCCATCGTGAGCCTGGCTGCAGGAGGTCAGCACGGATACACGTTCGCCCCCGGCTGAGATATGCCCTACGATGTTCCGGTGGAACATATGGACCAGGCCATCGAAGCCCGCGACTGGTTTGAGCAGTACTATGCCAAGTATCCGGAATCTTGGTAAACATCACAAAAGGGAGGATTCGGATCATGGCGGACAAAATTCACATAGATGTCTTGACGCTCGACAGTGTGCAGTGCGCGGCCTGCGGCTACATGATGGAATCCATTGCCGCCCTGCCCACCGATGTTCAGGAAATGATCGTATACAAGGAGTGGTCTATTAAAAACAAAGACGGCATCGGAAAGTTCCTGGAGTTGAAGGGCAAGGTGCTGCCGACCATCTGCATCGAGGGAGATCTCGTCTTCGAAAGCATCATTCCGCAATACGAGGAACTCATTGACGAGATGGCCGCGCGCGCGCCGACGGATGAAATGCGCGAACGCATCAAGTCCCTGCGCGGTGTCGGGTTCGAATTCGACAAAATCCAGGAGAACCTGAAGAAAGCCGGTGCCGGCCTCAGCACCCGCACGGATTCCAAGGTAGAATAGAGACCCAACTACCTTGCTCGAGGGGCCCCCTTCCCGGGGGCTCCTCCCCTTTCAATTTCTCACCCGCCCGGCAGGAGGGAAACCGTGAAACCCAGCGATGTCATCGAAAAATTCAGGCAGGTCATCATCTATCACGGATTGCCCCAGACCGACATGGCTCTCTACGGGGTCACCTGCCCCTACTGTGGAAAATCAGACCGCCTGCGCAAACTGGACCCGCCGGGGTCCCTGACCTCTCTGTCCGAAAGAGACGTCTCGGTTTATAGGGACCTGTATGACCGCCTCGCCGATGGGGAAACCCGCCTGGGGGTCTGCAAGTTTTGCCTGAACATCGTCGACATTGCCCAAAATGGCGTTGCAACGCCGTTGCAGACCTGAGATAAGGAGCCTGGACACCAAGCCGTGAATAGAGGCCGCAGCCGCAACGTCCGGCATTGGTGCTCCTGGAGGGGGGACGAAAAATGAGAATCGAAATCCTGGGTTCCGGATGCCAGCGCTGCAGCCAGCTCTATGAAAACTGCCGTGCGGCGGCGGCCGAACTGGCTGACAAAGCCGAAATTGAGATCGTCAAAGTGGAAGACATTCAGTATTTCGCGCAGAAGGGGGTTTTTCTGACGCCGGGTTTCGTCATCGACGGGGAAGTCGTCTCCACCGGCAAAGTCCCCACCGTCGCCCAGATCAAAACCATCATCGAAGAAAGACTCTGACCCATGGCAGATGTCACCCGCGTTTACCTGATCACCGGTTTCCTGGGCAGCGGCAAAACGACGCTGCTCAACCGCATCATCGAACACTTCCCGCCGGAGCGAAAGCTTACCCTGCTGGTCAACGAATTCGGCGAAGTCGGGGTGGACGGCAGCCTGGTGGAAGGCGAAGACATCGACATGATGGAAATCAGCAAGGGTTCCATCTTCTGCGTCTGCGTTAAGACCGATTTCATCAAGGGACTTTACGAGCTGAACACCAAATTCCAGCCCGACGTACTGCTCATCGAATCCACGGGGGTGGCCAATCCCTCGGACCTGAAAAAAGACCTGAAGCTGCCCATTTTCAACGACCGCTTCCAGTTCGAGGAACAGTTCTGCGTCATCGATGCGGCCCACTTCCTGGACGCCTACGGGGTCTATGCCTCTCTGGAAAAGCAAATCGCGTCCTCCAGCGTGTTCGTCATCAACAAGACCGACCTGGCCTCTGCGGAACAGATCGCCGAGACCAAAAAGGTGATTGCCGAATTTCACCCGGACCCACTGTTCATCGAAACGACCTTCGCGGATATTCCACTGGAAAAATTCTTCGGTCCGGACTATGCTAAACCCGCAGCGGCCGGTAGCGAAAGCCCCGAAGAGCGAAAGCTGTCGGATGAAGAACTGGAAAGCTTTATCGAAGAGATGCTCGACAGCCCGGACCTGGAGATCACACCGCCGGACCTGCTCGTTTCGGCCGCCTACCAGTGGACGGGAGAAGACCTGGCCGAAGTCCGCTCCATGGCCGAGCGGCTGCCGGCCGGTGTTCTCAGGGCCAAGGGACTGCTGGAAGAAAACGGGCGGGTGGTGCTCTTCAGCTACGTGATGGGCGACTGGACCATCGAACCGACGGAACGGACGCCCGCCGAGGTGGAGAACCGGAATACCGTTGTGTTCATCGCACCGCCGCCGGTCATGGATGACATTGAAGCCGTCGTCAGGGACGGCCCTTGGATCAACCGGGGGGTTTACCAGCCCTTTCAGCCGCAACAGGGAGACGCGTGATGCAAGTTATGGACAAGATGCCGTTGATCAAGAATATCCCCTTTTCAGAAGCCCACACGCTCGTGGACCTGGTCAACTATGAGCAGGGGCGCGTGGTCAGCCGTACCCTGGCCCAGAACGACGCCGTCAGCGTGACGCTGTTCGCCTTCGACCAGGGCGAGGGGCTGAGCACGCACGCGGCACCCGGCGATGCCCTGGTGCAGGTGCTCGACGGTGAGGTGCTGCTGACCATCGGCGGCAAGGAGGTGCCCGCCAAAACCGGACAGGTGGTGGTGATGCCGGCAGACATTCCCCACTCCGTCCAGGCGGTGACCCCCTTCAAGATGCTGCTGGTGGTGGTCAAAAAACCCAAGCAATAACCGCCGCCGCTCCGGGATGGGCCCTCCATCGCCAATCCGGCGACAACCGGGGAGGGATGTTTCCAATGGATGAAAGCCGCTATGACCTCATGGTCGCCGGCATGGGACCAGCAGGCATTACGGCCGCCGTCTTCGCCCAGCGATTGGGATTGAAAACGGTGGTCTTCGGTGACGTGCCCGGCGGCAGTGTCTACATGATCGAAGCCCTGACCAATTTTCCCGGCCTGGTGGGGGATGTGTCGGGCACGCAATTCGGGACGCTGGCGTTTGCCCAGGCCCAGCAGGAGGGCGCTTTCTTCCCCATGGCACGACTGCAACGCCTCTCCTTCCGGGAGGGACTTTTCCGGGGGATCGACGTCAACGGAAGCACATACCGGTCACCGGCCGCCATCGCCGCCACCGGCCGAACACCGAAACTGCTGCCGGGCATTGGCACGGACCTCCGGGGTGTCCACTTCTGCTCGGTGTGCGACGGTCCGCTTTACCGCGACAAGAATGCCGTGCTCGCAGTCGTGGGCGGGACCAACGCCGCCGCCCAGCACGCCCTGACGATCGCCAGGGTGGCGCGGGAAGTCATCATGATCTGCCGCCTGCCGTCAATGCCCGTGGATGCCGCCCACCGTTCCCAGGTGGACGCGCGTGATAACATCACCACCATGGAAAGCACGACCGTTACCGGGCTGCGGGGTTCCGGGCAGGTAGAGGCCGTGCTGGTGACGCGTGCCGACGGTTCGGCGGAGGAAATACCCGTGGACGGCGTTTTCCTGGCCGTTGGCTGGCAGCCCAACACGGATTATCTGGACATGGCGGTCGACAGGAACGCCGAGGGCTATCTGATTACCGGCGGGCGCTTGATGACCTCCTTCGCAGGGCTCTTCGCAGCCGGAGACGTACGCGACACGGACCTCTACCAGGTCCTGACGGCCTGCGCCGACGGCGCCCGCGCCGCCAGCCACGTGATGGCGTATCTGAACCAGAGGTGAAAATGGACCCCGTTCGAGTGACCGTGCTGCACGAGGGGCAGCACTGAATTCCCTGCGTTTATATGGCCCGGGTGGTCGAATCCGTAGTTCCCGAGTTTGGTGAGAAGGTGCGGGTCGATATCGTCTACACCAAAGACTTGTCCGGGGCCATGCGTTATGCCGACATCTCGCGCCGCCTGGGACGGCCTGCTCCGGTGCCCGCCATCCTCGTGGAGGATGAACTGGTTTTCGACCGGACGCCCGCGGCCGAGGAACTGCGCGCGCATCTGATGCGTATTTGCGAGGAAAAATGAAACAACTGAACACCCGGGAGACCGCTTTCGGCCCGGCCCGGGATGAAAAAGGGCCCCATGTCCACTCCCGCTGAAGGAAAAAGCGACGCCCGCCAATGGTACCGCCGGGCCCGCCGGCTGATGCAGGCCGGCAAATACAGAGAGGCCCTTGAGGCCTGCAGCCTCGCCATCGATGCCGACCGCGAATACGCCGCGGCATACTTCTGCCGGGGCGCCTGCCAGTACATGCTCGGCCGTTACCGAAGCGCCGCCGCCGACATGGATGCGGCCACCCTCTTCGGCTACCGGGATGCCCAGCTGTGGAGCCGATACGAAACGAGCCGGAAGGAGGATGACAAAACCTGATGGGCAACCGAAACTGCGGCGCTTACTTCTCCGCCAAGGCAAGCAGTTTCAGGGCGGCCTCGGTGGGCAGGCATCTTCCGGCGGCCACTTCCCCGGCCATTTCCCTGAGCCGTTCGCCAACCGTGGGGTGGCGGTAAAAGCGCTCCCGCAACCCCTCGGCCACCAGATCCCACATCCAGGCCACCGCCTGCTTCCTTTTTTTCGCGCCCAGTTCTCCGCTGGCCAGCAGCGCCGTGCGATGCCGGCAGATGGTCTCCCATATCTCGTCCAGCCCCGCCCCGGTTTTGGCGCTGCATGTCAGCACCACCGGTCGCCAGGCACGGTAGGGAGGCAATAGCAGGCCCAACGCGGATTCATAATCCTTGCGGGCCTCTTCGGCCCGCTCCAGGTTGTCGCCGTCGGCCTTATTGACGGCCACGGCATCGGCCAGCTCCAGGATTCCCTTTTTGATTCCCTGGATTTCGTCGCCCGCGCCCGCGAGCATCAGCACCAGGAAAAAGTCCACCATGGAGGCTACCGCCGTCTCCGACTGACCCACCCCCACGGTTTCCACGATGACAACGTCGAAACCGGCGGCCTCGCACACCGTCATGCTCTCGCGCGTTCGGGTGGCGACCCCTCCCAGGGCGCCCCCGGAGGGCGAAGGGCGAATAAACACTTCGGGCCGACGGCAGAGGCCGGACATGCGGGTCTTGTCTCCCATAATGCTGCCGCCGCTCTTGGTGCTGCTGGGATCGACGGCCAGCACGGCCACACGGTGGCCGCCATCGACCAGTTTAGCGGCGAATCGCTCAATGAAAGTACTTTTTCCCACCCCCGGGACTCCCGATATACCGATACGAAGCGCTTTTCCGGTGTTCGGGAGTATCCTCCTGACAACCTCTTCGGCCTTCTCGCGATGCTCGGGCAGGCGGCTCTCCAGCAGTGTAATCACCTGGGAAAGGACACGCCGGTTGCCGGCGAGCAGGCCTTCGACGTAGCACTTTTCGGAAAGGACCTTCGCCGGCAGCCGTGAAAGCCGGGGAGCAAAGGCCTGCGCCAGCCGGTCCGCCAGCGCATCCCGCACCTCGGGCGCCTGGGAGGAACGGTACAGATCCCGAAACGCGGCGGCCTCGATGTTCACCAACTGAACATCCTCCACTTTCACCCCTTCGAACCGCCGGTCTTCCCCCTGTGCGGGATCTGTTTTCCCCTGGACGCACGGCATTACCAAAATGAAATGATCGCCGTTTTCCACCGCCATTTCGACGGCATCCCGGGCGGAGATGCCGCCGGGCGCGAGATCCACGTCAAACCCCATGTCCGCCAGGCAGGAACTCACGCCCCGGACGGCATCCTCGCTGTAGCCGGCATCCAGGTCGGCCACCAGCACACGCGGACGGCGGCCGTGGCGGCGAAGGAAATCGCTGACCTGCTCACCGAAACCGGCAGGACCGCGGTCACTTCCTCCGGCCGCCGACAGGGGAAGCCAATAGTCCGAACCCGAACACAGGCCTGTGTCGTTCATAGGTGCCCTTCCCTGTCCCGAAATCCACGGGCATTGGACTTTGGGTTGCAACAATCAGGAATTCAATGTATACTTAATCTATTAAAAATCAGGCGTCTTATGCCGACAACACTTGGAAATGCCGCGCTTTGATCGATTTGGCGATCCCTCAACCACCGACGGAATCCTCATGACGTCTCAAAAGAAAATTCTCATTGAAGTCATGTACAAAGCCGACTACTGCCTGCCCTGCTACTACATGGATGAAACCGTGCGGCAGGTCATCCCGAAATATTCCGGCCAGGTCGAATACCGGCGGGTGGATTTCATGATCGGCAAGGGCAAACAGCGGTTTCTCGAGCTGTCCTATTCGCTTTTCGGCAGGGATGCCGTTCACCGCCACGTGCGCCTGGCACCGGTTCCATCCCTCTTCATCGACGGCGAACTCTACTTCGATGCCATTCCGCCGCGCTTCGAACTCGAAGAGGCCATCGAGGACGCTCTCGGCTGCAGGTCCGATACGGGATGACTCATTTCTCGATTCCTACCCTGGCGCGTACTCCCTTGCGGTAATAGTGCTTGATATCGCACATTTCGGTCACCAGGTCCGCGTTCTCAATGATGCGTGCTGACGCATAACGGCCCGTAATCACCAGTTCAAGATTGTCGGGCTTGTTGATGATCAGCCCCAGCAGGTCCTGCACGGCAAGCATGCCGTATTTGGCGGCCACGTTGGCTTCCTCGAGGATGACCAGGCTGTATTTCCCGGAAGACATGACTTCCTTTATGCGCTCAAGCCCACGCTGGGCAGCCTGGATGTCTTCCGGCCTGGGCTTGCCGTTGGTGAACCGGCCCAGCCCGAACTGCTCCACTGTGATCAGATCCGAAAAACGTTTCAACGCCTTTATTTCGCTGTAATCCCCCATCTTGATGAACTGCGCGATGAAGACTCTCAGGCCGGCACCGGCCGCACGAATCGCCAACCCGAGGGCCGCTGTCGTTTTGCCCTTGCCATTGCCCGTATATACCTGCACGTAGCCTCTCATGGATTCATTTCCTGCCTGTGCATTTACCTCCACCCGGCATTGGCGGCTCCGATGACTGGAAGAGAAATACGAACACCCGCCTCCCCACGGCTCCCAAAACGCGGAAGGCAAGCCGTGACGGCCGTTTTGGGTGGACGCATTCCGATTCGTATGCGATCCATCATAGGCGGTCGCCGCCAATCCTGTCAACACCTGCCGAAATCACCCGCACAAGCCGGTTTCGGCAAGCGCGGGCGCGCTTGCCGGATCTGCCCGACGATGTTCGGAGCTCCGGTGTGTTTTTTTTATTGATCACGGCGAAATGATCCCTATATTGATAGGAAATACCATCGGAAGGCCGCGGAAGCACCGCTCATCGCTATCACTACTGACAAGGAGGAATACATGGGTTCGGAAATGGAAGAAGTATGTTACACGCGGGAAGCCGGGCTTGCCAAAGCCCTGGAGATGGCTACCAAGAGTTTCGAGAGCTACAAGGAGGCCTATCCGCGCCTCAAAAACCGTTCGGCCCGTAAACTGATCAAGGAAATCGCCCTGGAGGCGCTGGAGCACAAGTACACCCTGGAGAAAGCCTTTTTCGAAGAAACGGTGGCCCTGCAGGAAACGGGTTACGACCCGGGGCCCAGCCTCCAGCTGACCGTCATGCTCGAAGACCGGCAGTTGGAGGACAACGCCACTGACCAGGACATTATGATATACGCCATCCACGACAAAAAGCGGCTGGTGGACTTTTTCAAGAAGATGGCGGACCAGTGCGGCGGGGCCCCCATGGAAGGCATGTTCCGGCGCCTGTCCCAGGAGGCCGAGGAGCACCTGCACAAACTGGAGAGTCTGTACGAGACCGTCTACATGCCGGACAACTAGTCCTGTGCCACGACGGGCTGCCGGTCTTTGATCAGCGCCCGGTAAAGGGCCTGCTGGCGCTCGACGGCACGCCTGTAGCGGGCGTGATGCCGCAGGTCCGGCCGCACGCTGCGGACGGGCAGGCAGGACAGGCATTGCGGCCGCAGCGGTCGGCCCAGGGCCGCGGCGGCCAGCAGGGCTGCCCCACGGCTCGACACCTCCCGTTCCCGATACAGGTGCACCGGCCGTCCCAGCGCATCGGCCAGGATCTGCAGCCACAGCGGTGAAGCCTGAACGGCACCGCCGCCGGCGATAATCTCGTGATCATTCGCCAAATGCGGGCGCAGGGCCGACCACACCAGGTACAGGCGGCAGGCCACCGCTTCCAGGGCCGCCCGCATGATCTCCAGGGATGTGGTGGCACTGGAAAGGCCGTAGATCACCCCCCGCGCCCCGCCGGCCCACCCCGGGCTGCGTTCCCCTTCCAGAAAGGGCAACAGCGTCAGCCCGTGGTCGTCGGGTGCCATGGCGGCCAGGCGCCGCTCCATCTCCGCATCGGGCGGCATCGCCATCAGCCCGCGCAGCCAGGCGAACACCGACCCACCCTCGTTCAGGGCCCCGCCCACCAGAGACCGCTTTTCATCCACCACGTAACACCACAGGCCATCGGGCGGCTCCTTCACCGCATCGGTCACCACCGCGCGCACGGCGGAAGCGGTTCCGATGGTGATGGCCACGCGGCCGGCATCCAGGCACCCGCTGCCAACGGCGGCTGCCGCGCCGTCCCCCATGGCCGGAAACCAGGGGACCTGCGAAAGCGCCGGCCAGCGGTCGGCGAAAGGCGGGCGCAGTCCCCTGTGCGGTATCGAGACGTCCGTCAGCGGGGAGAGCTGCGAAATGTCGATGGGCAGGCGGGAGAGCAGTTCTTCATCCCAACACAGGCGGGCGCGGTCCAGCATGCCGTTCCAGGAAGCCAGGCAGGTGGAAACCGCCGTCTCACCGAAAAGCGCCATCTCCAGGTATTCGCCGATGGTCACCCAGCGGTCGACCCGTGAAAACAGGCGCGGCCGGGTGCGCGCCATCCATCGCAGGCGGGCCGGGAGGTAACTGGCGTGCAGGTAGCAGCCGGTGCGCCGGTGCACGGCCGTTTCGTCGACCTCGCGGGCCAGTTGCCGGGCATCTTCCTGGGCCCGGCTGTCGGCATACGTCAGCAGGGGCGTGACCGCCTTCCCCGTGGCGTCGATGCCCAGAATATTCCCGGCAAAGGTGCACACCGCCACGGCGGCGATGTCTGCCGTGCGTGCTTCCGCCGCCTGCAGTACGCGGTCGATGATCCGCCAGCATTTCTCCCGCAGCTCGTCGGCATCGACCTCGCTGGTGCCGTCGCCGGCGGTGCGGATGCCGGTAGGCGCCGAGGCCCCCGCCCGCTGTCGCCGGCCCTGCCCGTCGTACAGGCCGCCGCGCACCGAGGTGCTGCCGATGTCCACGGCCAGGACGTTCACATCACCGCCCCCAGCTGCCAGGGAACCATTTCGAGGTCCCCCATGCCGACGCGCTCGCTGCAGGTTTTGCTTCCCGAGGCCGTCTCCAGGATGGCGTTGAAGATGCGGCGGCCCATCTGCGCCACCGTGGCTTGCCCCTCCAGGATGCCCCCGCAGTCGATGTCCATGTCCCTTCGCATGCGGCGGTACATGGCAGTGTTGGTGGCCAGCTTGAGCACCGGCGCCGGCTTGGCGCCGAACACCGAGCCGCAGCCCGTGGTGAACGCCACCAGGGTGGCGCCGCCGGCCAGCATGCCGGTAACCGATACGGGGTCGTAACCGGGCGTGTCCATGAAAACCAGGCCCGGCTGCGTCACCTGCTCGGCATAGCCGTAGACCGCCGCCAGGGGGCTGCGGCCGCCCTTGGCCGCGGCACCCAGAGACTTTTCCCAGATGGTGGTCAGTCCACCGGCCTTGTTGCCCGGCGAGGGGTTGTTGTCCATGCTGCCGCCCCAGGTCTCGGTGTACGCCTCCCACCAGCGGATGCGCGCCATGAGCCGGGCGGCCACTTCCGGGCGCACCGCCCGGCCGGCCAGCAGGTGTTCGGCGCCGTAAATCTCCGGTGTTTCGCCCAGTATGGCCGTGCCGCCGCAGGACACCAGCAGATCCACGGCGGCCCCCAGGGCCGGGTTGGCGGTGACACCCGACCAGGCATCCGACCCGCCGCACTGCAGCCCCAGGCAGAGGCGCGCAGCCGGCACCGCCTGCCGCCGCACACCGTCGGCTGCCGGCAGGATTTCGCGAATACGGGCGCAGGCGCGCGACACGGTGGCCTCGACACCGCCGCACTGCTGGATGGTCAGGGTTCCCAACAAAGCGCCCGCGCGATCAGGCAAGGCCTGCGAGACCGCCTGCACCTGCATGACCTCGCACCCCAACCCCACCAGCAGAACGGTGTAGAAATTGGGATTTTTCAGGTAACCGGCCAGCACGCGGCGCAGCGATTCATACCCTTCCCCGCTGCCCGCCATACCGCACCCGCCGCCGTAGTGCAGCGCCACCACGCCGTCCACGCCGGGGAAAGCGGCCAGCTCTTCGGGTCCGAAGGCGTCGGCGATCATGCGCACCACCGACGCGGAGCAGTTGACGGTGGCCAGCACACCGATGTAGTTGCGCGTGCCCACACGGCCGTCGGGGCGCACGAAACCGTCGAAGGTATCGGGAAGGCCGGCCGCGGTCACGGTGTCTGTGGAGGGCGTCGGTGGCAGGGGCATGCGGTGGCTTTTCCCGGGAAGCGCCAGGTTGTGGGTGTGCACGTGATCACCGGGCCGCACCGCACGGGTGGCCACGCCGATCGGCTGACCATACTTGACGACCGCGTCTCCGGGATCCATGGCGGCCACGGCCACTTTGTGGCCTGCGGGAATCCTCTGGCGGCAGCGCACCTGACCATCTGCCGGCGTTCCCGGGGCCAGGTCGCGGAGGGCCACAACGACATTGTCGGTCTCGTCCAGCCGCAGGACCCGGTCGTGTTCGGGATTCATTTCGAGATGGATTTTCCGCTGTCGATGTCGAAAAGGTGCAGGTGCTCCATGGCCGGCTGCAGCACCATGCGGGTGTGGGCCTGCACGATGGTCTTGCGGCCCACCGCGGCGATCAGGTTGAGCTCGCCGGCCCGGAAGTTGACGTAGGTCTCGTTGCCCACCGGCTCGACCACCTCCACCTCCCCGGATATGGTCTGGCCCTGTTCGTGACGCTCACAGGGCCTGAAATCCTCCGGCCGGATGCCCACCAGAATGCGTTTGCGCCCGTAGCGTTCCAGTCGGCGGCACTGCTCGGGCAGCAGGTCCAGACGCACTTCCCCGCTCTGAAGGCACAGGCCGTCGGTACCACCGGCCAGTTCAGCCTCGAAAAAATTCATGGCGGGGCTGCCGATGAACCCGGCCACGAAGCGGTTGGCCGGCGTGTTGTACAGTTCCATGGGAGATCCCACCTGCTGAATGAGGCCGTCCTTCATGACCACAATGCGGTCACCCATGGTCATGGCCTCCACCTGGTCGTGGGTGACATAAACGGCCGTGGTGGCCAGGCGCTCGTGCAGCTTCTTGAGCTCCAGGCGGGTCTGCACGCGCAGCTTGGCGTCCAGGTTGGACAGGGGTTCGTCGAAGAGAAAGACTTCGGGTTTGCGGACGATGGCCCGGCCCACCGCCACGCGCTGGCGCTGTCCGCCGGAAAGCTGCTTGGGCTTGCGGTCCAGCAGGTGCTCGATGCCCAGGATGTCGGCCGCCTCGCGTACGCGCTGCTCGATCTCCTCCTTGGGCCGTTTGCGCATCTCCAGCGAAAAGGCGATGTTGTCGCGCACGGTCATGTGGGGGTAGAGGGCGTAGTTCTGGAACACCATGGCAATGTTGCGCTCCTTGGCCGGCAGGTCGTTGATGAGGCGGTCGCCGATGAAAATCCTGCCGCTGGTGATGGTCTCCAGCCCGGCGATCATACGCAGGGTGGTCGTCTTGCCGCATCCTGAGGGCCCCACCAGCACCACGAACTCCTTGTCCTGGATGGAGAGGTTGAAATTGTCCACCGCCACGACCTTGTCGTAGTGTTTGCACACGTTTTCCAGACGCACTTCTGCCATAGGGACGTTACTCCTTCAGGGCGCCGGTCATGCCGGCCACGTATTGTTCCACGAAAAACGAATAGACCAGGGCCACGGGTACCGAGGCGCACAGCGCCCCGGCCATCAGCGAGCCCCAGTGGTAGATATCGCCGCGCACCAGTTCGGTGACCAGGCCGATGGGCACCGTCTTCTTGGCCGAACTGGAGATGAAAGCCAGTGCATAGAGGTACTCGTTCCACGACAGCGTGAAGCAGAAGATGCCGGCCGAGAGGACCCCCGGAAGGCACAGAGGCAAAATGATCTTCCAGAAGATCCGGATACGGCTGGCGCCGTCGATCATGGCGCACTCCTCCATTTCCTTGGGGATCGACTTGAAGTATCCCATCAGCAGCCAGGTGCAGAAGGGCACCAGGAAGGTGGGATAGGTCAGCACCAGCGCCCACAGGGAATCCCACAGCTTCAGCTTGAAGATGATGCTGGCCAGCGGGATAAACAGGATGGTCTGGGGGATCAGGTAGGCCAGGAAGATGGCCACCCCCGTGGGACCGGATGTTTTGAAACGCAGCCGCTGGATGGCGTAGGCCGCCAGCAGGCTGGCAGCCAGCGAAATCAGGGTGGCCAGGATGGCCACGAAAAAAGTGTTGGCCATCCACCTCAGGAAAATGGTTTCTGTGAACAGGCGCACGATGTTGTGCACCGTGGGATGGTGGATGTAGAAAGGATTGAGGCTCATGTCATAGAGCTCTTTGTCCGACTTGAAGACGGTGTTCACCATCCAGTAGAACGGAAACAGCAGGAAGACCAGGTACATCACCAGCGGCAGGTAGAACTTGAAGAGCTTGCTCCCGGAACGTTCGATGGCCATCTGGTCAATCCTCCTTCTTCAGGAACATGAAGGCAATCAGCACGCAGATCACCAGCACAGGCAGCATGAAATTGGAGATGGCCGCCCCCATGCCGAAGTGTCCGCCCTGCATGGCGCGCTCGTAGGAAAGCGTTCCGAAAATGTGCGTCGCGCCGGCCGGCCCGCCCTTAGTGATGATCCAGACCAACTGGAAGTCGGCGAAGGTCCAGATGGTGGAAAAAACGGTCACCACCGTCAGCAGCGGCGTCAGCAGCGGCAGGGTGATGCGCCGGAATTTCTTCCAGGACCCGGCGCCGTCAATGTCGGCGGCTTCGTACAGGTCCGGGCTGATGGTCTGCAGCCCGGCCAGCAGGCCGATGGTGAAAAAGGGCACACCGCGCCATACGTTGGCCGCGATCAGGGACCAGCGCGCGTTCCAGGGATCGCCCAGGAAATTGATGTAGTGGTCGATGATCCCCAGCCTGACCAGCGCCCAGGAGATGCCGCTGAAGGTGGCGTCGTAGAGCCACCAGAAGCACAGGGCGCTCAGGGCCGTGGGGATGATCCAGGGTAGCAGCACGATGGCCCGCACCAGTCCCTTGGCCTTGAAATCGCGGTTGAGCACCACCGCCAGGCCGATGCCCAGCACCGCCTTCAGGATGACGGCGATAACGGTGTAGAAGAAAGTGTTGAACGCCGTCAGCCAGAACTGGGTGTCGTTGACCAGGTCGATGTAGTTCTGCCATCCGATGTAGTGCCCCTGGCGGCCGACGATGGTGTCGGTAAACCCCAGCCATATGCCCAACACGAACGGGTAGGCCAGAAAGACCAGCAGCAGCAGTTCCGCCGGCGCCACGAAAAGCAGTCCCAGCACGGTGGGATTTTCCAGGGCCCTCGAAAACCGCTGGCGCATGCCCGGCGGACGATCGTAGATGCTCTCAGATTCCACGTCCCTCACCACTTTTTTCGGCTGCAGAAAAGGGGGGAAACCGGCCAGGGGCCGGCTCCCCGCGGTTTTGTCGAAACGGTCCTACTTCTTGTAGGCCCGGGCGATGGCCTTCTCCGCCTGTGCGATGGCCTTGTCCATGGAAACATTGCGGGCGCAGTAGTTGGCGAACATGTCGACCACCACATACTCCGCCATGACTTCGGCCGAGGCCGGCCCGATGGGACCTTCGTAGCCGTTCCAGAGCATGTTCTTGATGCAGTCGCGGTAAGGCGTGTTTTTGGGGTCGGCCGTCCAGATGGGCAGCTTCCGGTAGGCCTTGAGCCCCGGTGTCACATAGCCCTCCATGGCATTGATCCAGGGCGCGCACTGGTCCTTTTCGAGCATGAACATGAGGAAGTGCTTGGCGGCGTTGGGCACCTGGCTGTATTTGAAGATGAAGGCCTGGTTGAACAGGTGCAGTTCCGCCGGGTGTCCCACGGGCCCGATGGGGAAGTTGGAGTGGTAGGTGTCCTTGGCGATGTCCGGAAACTTCTTCTTGGCCGCGTAATAGATGCTGATGCCGTTGTTGGTGACGGAGATCTGGTTGGCCAGGAAGGCCTTGTTGTTGTGGGCGTCCAGCCAGGAGGCGCAGCCGGGGATCATGGCGCTGTAAATTTCCTTCATGCCTTCCATGGCGTTGCGCGTCTCGGGGCTGTTAATGGCCACGGAACCGTCCTTGTTGACGGTCTTGGCCCCCCAGGACCACAGCCAGGAGTGCGCCCAGTTGTTGCCGTCGCCCACGGCGTGCCCCAGCGCGAAGCCCACCGGGTGGCCCTTCTCCTTGAGTTTCTTGCAGCACTTGATGAACTCCTCGTTGGTCTTGGGAAACTCGTCGTAACCCGCCTCGTTTAGCCAGCTTTTGCGGTAGACGATCTCCTGACCGGGGCCGCCCATCGGAACGGCGATCCACTTGCCGTCCTTGCTGCCGTACCTGACGCAGACGTCTTCCCAGCCGCCGTACTTCTTTCCCAGGTAGGTGCAGATGTCGGTCACGTCCAGGAGCTTGTCCGGGTAAAGCCAGGGATCGTCATGCCACCCCAGCACGATGTCGGGGCCACCCCCCACGGCGGCCGACATAGCGGCCTTGGGGCGCACGTCCTCCCAGGAGATGTACTCGTTGATCACCTTGCCGCCGGTGACCTTTTCCCACTTGCGGCAGTTCTTCTCCCAGTACTCTTTGTCGGTGCCGATGAAGACGCTCCAGCGCAGCACCTTCACCACGGGGTTCTTTTCAAGGGCCAGCTTGGGGGGCGCCACCTCGGCGAACGCCCGGCCGGCAAGGGGCCCGAAGGGGCTTGCCAAAACAGCCGCACCGGCCAGCCCGGTGCCCGTGGTCTTGATGAAGTCTCGTCTGGTCATGTCCTGGCGTTCTTTTTTCATGATGCAAGTCCTCCCTTCCTGTTTTCCGGTGGTTACCAGTTGCCGGCCGGCACGTGGGCGGGCCGGGCGGACAAAACAGCGACGCCTGCCCCCCTCAAACGGGGTCAAGGTTTTTCAAACGCAATTTTCTCAGGGTTTCCAGTGCATTTTCCAGGTGGCGCTCCATGAACCGACGGGCCGCGGCCTCATCACGAGCGGCGATGGCTTCGCATATTTCGCGGTGTTCGCGTACGGACTGGCGGGCGCGGTTTTCATCCCTCAGGGCCGCTTTCCAACTGTCCAGCAGCATGCCGCCGATGTTGTCGATCAGTTCCCGCAGGATGTTGTTGCCGGTGGCCGATCCGATGAGGGCGTGAAACCCCATGTCGGCCTCGATGCAGCCCACGATGTCGCCGCATGCCTGGCTGGCGGCGAATTCTGCCAGCCTGGATTTGAGCTGCGCGATGTCGTCGGCAGTGGCGTTGCGGGCCGCCAGAGCGGCGCAGCCCGGCTCCAGCACCATGCGCACCTCGAAATACTTGAACAGGGTTGTACGGTTCAGGGTGACCCAAGAGGCCAAGGGTACGGCCAGGTCACCGCCAGGGTCCTTGATGAAAGCGCCCCGGCCCGGCTTGACCTCCACAATACCCATGATCTCGAGCATGCGCAGGGCCTCGCGTACGGAAGAACGGCTGATGGCCAGCTTCTCCACCAGTTCGCGCTCGGTGGGCAGCCGATCGCCGGGGCCCATTCCTTCACTGGCCACCAGCGCCTTGATCTGCTGCATGGCGACCTCCGATAGGCGGGATTTGGCGATGGGTTTGAGGTTCACGGGGCCTCCTGGCGCTGGTCTGCTGGTCAGACCACAATGTTAGGAAACCTGCCCCGAAATTGTCAAGCAAAAAGAAAAATAGACGGCCGCGGGGCCCGGCGCAGACGACGCCCCCCGCAGCAACCGTGCCAATGGCGGCTTGCGATTGCCCTGCGGATACGCCGGGCGGCAGTTGACACCCGGACGGGAGGCCGCTAAGCTATGAAGGACGTGATTGACCGAAGCGGCTCCGGTAAACCGACTTTTCCAGAACAGGTGACGTTCATGAACCTGCCCCGCATGCAGACCATCCGGCAGACCCCCCGCGTCCCGGCGCTGGCCGATCCCGCCCTGGAGGTGCGTTCGCAGCTTCGACGCCTGCCCCTGCGCGACCGCCTCTGTGCCGGCGACACGGTGGCCGTGACCGTCGGCAGCCGGGGCATCGCCAACATCGCCGCCATCACGGGCGAACTCGTCGCAGAACTCAGGGCCTGCGGCACCCGACCCTTCATCATTCCAGCCATGGGCAGCCACGGCGGCGGGACGGCCGAAGGCCAGCGTTCCATCGTGGAGGGTTTCGGCATCACTGAGCAGACCATGGGAGTCCCCATCAAATCATCCATGGATGTGGCGCAAATCGGCCGTACACCGGAGGACATTCCGGTTTTCGTGGATCGCCACGCCCTTGCGGCCGACCACATCGCGGTGGTGGGGCGCATCAAGCCGCATACGGATTTCAGTGGCGAGGTGGAAAGCGGGCTGCACAAGATGATGGTCATCGGCCTGGGCAAACACCGCGGCGCCGCCCTCTACCACAAGACCTTCGTACGGTACGGATTCGATCACATGATCAAGTCCATCGCCGGCGTCATCCTCGAAAAGTGCCCCATCCTGCTGGGGCTGGCCATCGTGGAGACGCCCGACGACGCCACCGGGCTCATCCGCGCCCTGTGGCCTGAGGATTTTGCCTCGTCGGAGCCCGCACTGCTGGCCAAGGCGCGGGAGTGGATGCCGCGCCTGCCCTTTTCCCGGGCTGACCTGCTGATCATCGACGCCATCGGCAAGGACATCAGTGGAACGGGCCTGGACACCAACGTGGTCGGCCGCAACCCGGCGGCCCCCGGTCAGGGCCCGCGCATCACTCGCATCTACGTGCGCGGCCTGACGCCCGGAACCCACGGCAACGCCACCGGCATGGGGTTCGCCGACTACACCCACCGCCGCCTGGTGGACGAAATCGACTACCAAACAACGCGCATCAACTGCCTGACGGGCAACAACCCGCGGGCGGGTGCCATCCCCCTGCACTTCGACTCGGATCGCGGGGCCATTGAGGCGGCTCTGGGCACGGTGGGCTACATCGCCCCTGCCATGGCCCGGGTGATGCGCATCCGCCACACGCTGGATCTGGCGGAAGTGCAGGTTTCCGAAGCCTATACGCAAGAGCTGGCCCGGCGTCCGTATCTGGCGGCGGTCAGTCCGCCAGCGGAGCCGGCGTTCGACGAGAACGACAATCTGTTACCATTTTGAGGCCCGCCCGGCAGGACCGTGGCGACGCATTTTGACCCGAAACCCTGGAGGATGCCATGAGAGTTGCCAATGCGCTGATCTTCGCCCTTTGCCTGCTGATCCCCGCTTCCCTGTGGGGCGGTGAACTGTACAACTGGACCGACGAAAACGGTATTCAGCACTTTTCCAATCAGCGTCCCGAAAACATCAAGAATATTCGCGTGATTCAAGCCGCTCCGGAGCGCACCGCGCCGGCGGCGCCCGCTCCCGAACCGGCCGCCGAAAGCACCCCGGCGGCCAAACCGGAAACAGCGCCGGCGCCTCCCAAAACCGCCGCGGCGGCACCCGAAGCGGCGCCCCCCCGCAACCAGCTTACACCCGAGGACATCGACCGCTACTTGGGGCCCTGCTACGAGCGCTTCCTGAAAAAAAAGACTGTCAACGGATCCCTGATCACCACCAACGCCAACTGGGTCTACCAGATCGGCGAAGCGCTGCGTCCGCTGGTCGTCAAGTACTGGCAGGTGGGCGACCGGCTGAAGATATGCCGTGAAAAGGGATTCATCTTTAACATTACGCGGGATCCCACCATCGCCATCGAGGCCGTACGGGTACGAAAGGGGACTTCCTGAGCCGCCAGCCGCCCTTCAGGGGGCCTGCGTTTCCTCCGGCGGCAGCAGCACCGCCTGTCCACTGCGCGCGTCGATCTTCAGCACAACGCCCTCCGGGCAGCGCACGTGGGCCACGAACGCGGTGTGGTTTTCCACCGGCAACGACGCCAGCCACTGCCAGTCGATGAAGTTGGTGCCGTCTTCGGGCACCGTCAGGTAGGCGATTCCCAATGATGTAATGTTGTGGAAAAAGTGGGAACCCTGGGAGGGATCGGCCTTGAGGTTCTCGGTTTCCGTCTCCACGATGGCACACACGCCGGAGATGTCGTTCCAGACCACCGGGATGCCCAGCCAGCGGTCGGCAGACCCCCACCGTCCGGGCCCGATCAGCATGTAACGCCGCTTGTGCGCGGTGATTCGGCGGTTGATCTCGCCAATCTGGCGGGCGATCTCCACCGTACGCCCCGGGTCGAAAACCTCGGGCTTGACGTAGACGATGTCGGTAATGCGGTCCTCCTGGCTGCTTCCCATGGCCTGGCGCGAGTAGCAGACGGCCCGCTCGATATCCGCACGCCCAATGTTCACCTCCTGGATCTGCCGGCTCAGCGCCATGGGCCGTATCTGCAGCAGAGCGAATTCCGGCTGCGAGCGGTCGCCGTAGGCGAAATCCACGGCAAACTCGATCTCCACGGGCCCGCCCATGCCCCAGCGCCCCTTATCCAGGATGTCTGTCAGGATCTCCGGCAACGGAAAGGCGTTGTACTTCAGCACACTGGCGAAAGTCAGCACCAGGTGGCCGCCGGGGATGGCCGTGTCCCGCAGGCGGTGATCCTGGGGGTTATACGTACTGGAGAGCTGCCGCACCGGCGGGTGGTGGCTGCAATCGTCCACGTCCAGCCGGACCAACATGCCGTCGCGGCCGAATTCGTCCTCGCCGGGATCCACCGTCATTTTCAGGGCGAAAAAGAAACGCTGGGCGTTTTTGAGGATGTCATCGACACTGGAAAACTGGGGCAGAAACTGGGGGTACTTGGGGGAGAAGCGAAGCGCCGTCAGCCCCTCCACCACGGTCTTTCCCAGGCCCAGGGCCACGTGGGCCACGCCCTCTTCCGGCTTCATGTACGAAATGGGGTAGAAGTTGTAGGACTGCGCCACGCCGGAAAAAGCCGGGTAAAAGTAGTCTTCGTGCCGGCTGCCGGTCAACTGCTGGACAATGACGGCCATCTTCTCCTCCCGGATCCCCTGTCCGGTGGATTTGGCGTACACGCGCGGCACCTCCAGGTAGGTCGAGGCGTAGACCAGTTTGACCGCCCGGATGAGCCGCTCCAGGCGCACCTCCAGCTCCGGGTGGGTGTTGGGCAGCATGTAGGTGCGGTACATGCCGGCAAAGGGGCGAAACTGAGCGTCCTCCAGCAGACTGGATGAGCGCACCGCCAGGGGGTGGGACACGTGGGACAGGTAGAGCTCCAGGTCGCTGCGCAGCCAATCGGGAAAACGGCCCTCCACGAAAGTCCGCATGATCTCGTCATCGCTGAGCGTGGTCTCGGCGAAATCCTCGAACCCGTTCTCGGAAATAAAGGCGTCGAAGCCCTCGGTGGAGATCACCAGTGTTTTGGGGACTCGGATGGTGACCTCGGGGTATTTCTGCTGCAGGGCGGTGCTCTCGCGCAGCAGGGTCATCATGAACGCCAGTCCGCGGGCCTTGCCCCCCAGGGAACCCCTGCCGATCTTGAGAAACTCGGTCTCCGGATCGAAATCCTCGGCGTTGAAATCGGTGACGATGCCCTTCTGGCGGCGCAGCCGCCGCTCACGGATACAGCGCACCAAGTGCGCCTTAATGGCCCCGGGGTTGGGAAAATCCGTGGCCCGGATACCCCGCAGGTACGAGGCCAGACGGATCTCGCTGCGCGCCATCAGCCAAGTGGAGAAGTCGTTGTGCAGGGCGTGGTGAAAAACCGATTCGTCGGGAATCGACGGCAGGATCTCCTCCATCTCCCGCAGGGTCGAGGCCCGGCCTACCACGGAGCCGTCAGGCATGCGGAAGACGAAATCGCCGAATCCCAGACGCTGCTCGAAAAACAGACGGATATCGGCGTGCAGCGAGGGCTCGTTCTTGTTCAGGAAAGAAGCCCCGGCCCTGCCGGCCAGGCGGCGGTTCTCCTCCTCGGAACTGAGCATCAGCAGCGGCAGATCCGGCGACTCCTCGTGGATGTGGGTCAGCAGCCGGTAGCCGGCCCTGGGGTCCACGTTGCCATCCCTGGGAAAGCGCACGTCCGATATGACCGTCAGCAGGTAGGGCTTGAAGCGCCGATAGAGTTCCATGGCCTCCTCGAAGGTGCCGGCCACCAGCACCTTGGGGCGCGCCCGCATGCGCAGGATGCGGTGCTCCTCGTTGAGCGAACGCTTGATCAGTTCCTGGGTCTGGATGACCAGCTCCTTGTAAAGCAGCGGCAGCAGCGAAGACAAATAGAAAGGCGAATCCTCCACCAGGATAACCACCCGCACGCCCGCCCGGCGGGTGTCGTCATCCACGTTCCAGCGGTCCTCCACGCTCTTGACCAGGGCCAGCAGCAGGTCCGCGTTGCCGCCCCACACGAAGATGTTGTCGATGGAGGTGTTGTCCAGCATCTTTTGGTTGAGTTGGTCCATGAGGATGGAACTGGTGTTGTGGGTCAGCAGAAAGACCGGCATCTCGGGGTAGAGCTTCTTGACGGCCCAGCCGAAATCGAAGGCGTCCATGTCGTCGAGCCGCGGCATGGTGATGGCCAGGTCGAAACGTTTGTGGGAGAGTTCTTCCAGCGCTTCGGCGGCCGTGGGCACCTGGTTGAAGCGCGGCGGACGGGAGAGGTTGAGGCCCTGGTACTCCTGGATGATGCGCTCGGCCAGGCGGCCGTCTTCTTCCATGATGAAGGCATCGTATGGGCTCGACACCAGAAGGATTTCATTGACCTTGCGGGCCATCAAGTCGAAGAAGACCTTGAAGGAAAGGTCGGCGTCATCGGCTTCCGGCAGCGGCGGAATATTCTTGTCGTCGATTGGCTGGGGGGATTCTTGCAAGCTCGGGCA
The DNA here is from genome assembly GCA_027061725.1 of Desulfobacteraceae bacterium. GTDB lineage: Bacteria > Desulfobacterota > Desulfobacteria > Desulfobacterales > JALSRD01 > JALSRD01. Next base: position 11,267 of record JAMOVG010000246.1, on the reverse strand, counting down.
CCTCTCTTTCGGTCGCTTTGGCGGCGGCGCTTCGACGGCGCCCCGACGTATTCCGGGTGACCTGCCGCCACCCGGAAACACCACCAGGGAAACCGCAGTAAAGTGTTAAAATAGGATAATTTTGCTCTGTTGACAACCGCAAATGTCGTATTGTACCCTTGCGCCGATTTTTCGGCTCCGCTGCAGCGGACAGAATCGCCTGCGGGCCGCGGCAGTGAACGTCAACGCCTGGGGGAACCCCAGGAACGGGACTATCCATGAAAATCGCCATCGTTCAGACCAACCCCGTCATCGGGGATTTCGAGCACAACGCCGCCAGGATCATCGCCATGGCAGACCGCGCCCGCCGGGCGGACTGCCAGCTGGTCGTTTTCCCGGAGCTCTCCGTCCCCGGCTACCCGCCCCGCGATCTGCTGGAAAAACGGGATTTCGTGGACACCAACCTGGACTGCCTGGCCTGCCTGACCACCGCCATCCGCGGCATCGGGGTCGTCTGCGGCGTGGTGGAGCACAACCCCTCCTCCCAGGGAAAGCCGCTGTTTAACACGGCGGTGCTTTTCGAGGACGGCCGCATACTGCATCGCGTCCACAAGCGGCTGCTGCCCACCTACGATGTTTTCGACGAAAGCCGCTATTTCGAGGGTGGACAGTCCAGCCGGGTTTTTGAGTACAGGGGCCTGCGCCTGGGCCTGACCATCTGCGAGGACGCTTGGAACGACAAGGACGTTTTCAAGAAGCGCATCTACCACGTGGACCCGGTGGAGCTGCTGGCCCGCGACGGCATGCAGCTGCTGATCAACATTTCGGCATCCGTGTACCACCTGGGCAAGCAGGACTTCCGGCAGCGCATGCTCTCGGCCATCGCCGCCAAGTACCGCGTGCCCCTGCTGTTCGCCAACCAGGTGGGCGGCAACGACTCGGTGCTCTTCGACGGCACGTCGGCCGCCTTCGACCCCGCCGGGCGCATGGTCTGCCGAGCCCGGGACTTCGAGGAGGACCTCGTGCTGTTCGATACCGAAGACGGCGCCGACGAGGGCCAGATGCACCCCGTGAGCGCCTCGGACGCCGAGTCGGTCTACCGCGCCCTGGTGATGGGCACCCGCGACTACGTCCGCAAGTGCGGTTTCGAAAAGGTGGTGGTGGGCCTTTCCGGCGGCATCGACTCGGCCCTGACGCTGTGCATCGCCGTGAGCGCCCTGGGGCGCGAAAACGTCGCCTCGGTCTTCATGCCTTCGCAGTACACCTCGCAGGACAACTACGAGGATACCCGCCGGCTGGCCGAAAACCTGGGGATCGCCTACGACGTGATCCCCATCGACGACATGTTCGCAGCCTTTCTGAAATACCTCTCGCCGGATTTCGACCGCCTGGCGCCCGGCGTTACCGAACAGAACATCCAAGCCCGTATCCGGGGCACCATCCTGATGGCGCTGTCCAACCGTACGGGCAGCCTGGTGCTCTCCACGGGCAACAAGTCCGAGCTGGCCATGGGCTATTGCACCCTTTACGGCGACATGAGCGGCGGGCTGGCGGTCATCTCCGACGTGCCCAAGACCATGGTCTACGACCTGTCGCGCTACGTCAACGCCGACGGGGAACGCATCCCGCAGCGTATCCTGGACAAGCCCCCCTCGGCCGAACTCAAGCCCGACCAGTCGGACCAGGATGACCTGCCGCCCTACGAGGTGCTCGATCCCATCCTCAAGGGCTATATCGAGGACCTCAAGAGCCCTGCAGAGCTGGTGGACATGGGCTTCGACCCCGAAATCGTTAAACAGGTGGTCACCAAGGTGGACCGCAACGAGTACAAGCGCTACCAGGCCGCCCCGGGACTGAAGGTGACCTCCAAGGCTTTCGGCTATGGGCGCCGCTACCCCCTGGCGCAACGCTACCTGGGATACCCCGGCGCGTATTCATTCAAGGGAGCCAAGTGCAATGGAAAGTGAGGAGAAAAAAGCGCCTATGACGCCACCGGCCGAAGCGCCCGAAGAGCCGGTGCAGGCAGGTGAACCGGAAGACGCGGCACAGGCGTCCGAAGACCTGCCGTCCTCGGACGAAGACTGGGATTCACGCGTGCTGTGCAGTGACGAGAGCTGCATCGGCGTCATCGGTCCCGACGGCCGCTGCCGCGAGTGCGGCAAACCGGCCGGGCCCGGCTTCACACCGCCGGCGCAAGCCCCGAACAGCGCCGGGGAGGCGCCGGCGTCCGAGTCGTCGCCGCAGGCATCCGAAGCACACGAAGACGGGCAAACCGGGAACGGGCAAGCGCAGGATCTCGACGACGACCTGGTCATCGATGACGAAGAGTGGCAACAGCGCACCCTGTGCAGCGACGAGAGCTGCATCGGCGTCATCGGTCCCGACGGCCGCTGCCGCGAGTGCGGCAAGCCTTACCGCCCCGAGGCCTCTCCCTGAGCAAAGGCCCGTACGCGGCGCCTGCAGGCGCCGGCCTACTGGTTGCCGAAGCCGTTTTGCTCACCGCAGTCCGGGCACTGCCAGGTGATGCCGTTGCAGGACATGCCCCACAGGTTCTCCTGGATACAATCCTGGCAGATGGAAAACCCGCAGTGCCGGCACTGCCAGCAGAAGGGAAAGCGTTGCCGGCAGCAGTGGCACTCGGTGAGACTGCGTCGGCGTCGACGGCCGAAGGTGCGCCTAGTGGCTTCGGAGTTCATTTCTTCGGGCTTTCCTGTTTTCGGGCTCGCGTGAAAATTCCCGGCAGTCGGTCGGCATCAGGGTAATGCAGGGCGGGTTTTCTGTCAATGCACATCCATCGCCACTTTCACACAGGACAGTTGCCATGAGTTCCGAAAAAACCATTTTTCTTATTGACGGCAGCGCCTACATCTACCGCGCTTTTCACGCCATCCGGCACCTGTCCTCCTCCAGCGGGTTGCCGACCAACGCCGTCTACGGCTTCACCCGTATGCTGCTCAAACTTTTCGAGGACCGCGAACCGCGCTTCGCCACTATCTGCTTCGACGCCAAGGGCCCCACCTTCCGGCACAAGCTTTACCCGGCCTACAAGGCCAACCGCCCACCCATGCCCGAGGACATGATTGTGCAGCTGCCCTACATCCGGCAAGTCGTGGAGGCCTTTAATCTGCCGAACCTGGAAAAAGAAGGCTTCGAGGCCGACGACCTCATCGGCACCCTGGCCCGCCGGGCCGAGCAGGAGGATTTCGAGGTGGTCATGGTCACCGGCGACAAGGACTTCATGCAGCTGGTCACCGAGCACGCCGTCATCTGGGACCCCATGAAGGACAAGGTTACCACCCTCGACAGCCTTCGCGAGACCTACGGCATCGAACCGCACCAAATGATCGATGTCATGGGCCTGTCCGGCGACACCTCCGACAACATCCCCGGCGTCCCCGGCATCGGCCCCAAGACAGCCCTCAAGCTGATCCGCACCTACGGCTCCATGGAGGAGCTCTACCGTCAGATAGACACCGTCAAACAGAAGAAACTGCACGAAAACCTGGTCAAGTACCGTGATCAGGCCTTCCTGAGCCGGAAACTGGTGACCATCGACACGGCCGTGCCTGTCGATTTCGAGAGCCATCGCTTCCGCATCGGGCCGCCGGACCGCGACCGGCTGTCCGAGCTGTTCAGCCGCCTGGAGTTTCGCCAGCTGCAGCAGAGCTTCGCAAAGCGCCGCGCCCGGCAGCCCAAACGCTACCGGGCAGTTCTGGACGAGGCCGCCCTGGACGACCTGGTCACCCGGCTGGAAAAGGCCGGCCGTTTTGCCCTGGACACCGAGACCACCTCGACTCAGCCGGTGCGGGCCCGCCTGGTGGGGCTCTCCTTCGCCGTCGAACCCCACGAGGCTTTCTACATTCCCTGCGGTCACGACTACCCGGATGCGCCCCGCCAGCTGCCTCTGGAACAGGTGCTCGACCGCCTGCGGCCCCTGCTGGAAGACGACGGCATTCCCAAAACGGGCCAGAACATCAAGTACGACTGGATCGTGCTGCACCAAAACGGGGTGCGCCTCGCGGGGGTGGACTTCGACACCATGGTGGCCTCCTACCTGCTCAACCCCTCCAAACGCGCCCACGGCCTGGACCAGATCGCGCTGGACTTCCTGGACCACAAGATGAAGACTTACAAGTCTTTGTTTCCCAAGGGGAAAAAGCCGGGTGGCTTCAACGAGGTGCCCCTGGAAAAGGCCGTGCCCTACAGCTGCGAAGACGCCGACATAACGCTGCTGGCCCGCCGGGTGCTGGCGCCAAAACTGGCGGAACTGGGGCTGCAGGAACTGTTCGAGCAAGTGGAGATACCGCTCATCGGGGTGCTCAAGGACATGGAACTTGCCGGCATCGGGGTAGACCGCGAGGCCCTGCAAGCCCTGTCGCGGCAGTTCTCGCGGGAACTGGAAAAACTCGAGCAGGAAATCTACCAATCGGCCGGGGAAGCCTTCAACATCAACTCCTCCCAGCAGCTGAGCGCCATCCTGTTTGAAAAACTGAAGCTGCCGGTGCAGAAGAAGACCCGCAAGAAAACGGCCTACTCCACCGACGTGGACGTCCTCACGGCCCTGGCGGAGCGGCACGAACTGCCGGCCCTGATCCTGCGCCATCGCAGTCTGGCCAAGCTCAAGTCCACTTACACCGACGCCCTGCTGGAGCTGATCAACCCCGACACCGGCCGTATCCACACCTCCTTCAACCAGACGGTGACGGCCACCGGGCGCCTGAGCAGTTCGGACCCCAACCTGCAGAACATCCCCGTGCGCACCGAGGAGGGCCGCCAGATCCGCCGCGCCTTCGTCCCGCGCCCGGGCTGGCGCCTGCTGTCGGCGGACTATTCCCAGATCGAGCTGCGCATCCTGGCCCATTACTCCGGCGACCCCATCCTGATCCGCGCCTTTGCCGAAAACGAGGACGTACACTTGCGCACGGCCGCCGAAGTCTTCCAGATGGCGCCCGAACTGATCACACCCGAGCTGCGGCGCCAGGCCAAGATCATCAATTTCGGCATCATCTACGGCATGGGCGCCTACCGCCTGTCCAAGGAACTGGGCATCAGCCGCAAAATGGCCCAGACGTACATCGACCACTACTTCCAGCGGTACGCCGGTGTAAAGCGCTTCATCGACCAGACCGTCGAGAGCGTGCGCCAGACCGGCAAGACCAGCACCCTGCTGGGCCGCATCCGGCTGCTGCCGGAGATCAACAGCGCCAACCGCAACGTGCGGCTGTTCGCCGAGCGCACGGCCATCAACACACCCATCCAGGGCACGGCCGCCGACCTGATCAAGGTGGCCATGATCCGGGTGCACCGTGAACTGCGGTCGCGCGGCATGCAGACGGTCATGCTGCTGTCGGTGCACGACGAGCTCGTGCTGGAAGTCCCCCCGGAAGAGACCCGCAGCGCCACGCGCCTGGTCACGGAGATGATGGAGGGCGTCTGGGAGTTGAAGGTGCCGCTGAAGGTCAACGTAGCCCTGGGAGACAACTGGGCCGAAGCGCACTGAAGGCCGTGCGCGAATCTCTATAGGGACCCTGCGGCACCGGCCGGCAAACGGCCGCTTCGCCAGGCTGGTGCTCAGCGCTGTACGATGCGCGAATCGATGTTTTTCTTTCGCAGCATGGCGGCAATGCGCGCGGCCTCCTGGCGGGTTTCGAAGGCCCCCAGGAGCATGCGGTAGTCGGAGGTGGCGTACAGATCCTTTATCTGGTAAGGAACCATCCCCAGCTTGTACATGATGCGCTCCATGGCCCTGGCTCCCTCGCGCGTCTTGAAAATCCCCAGCTGCAGGGTCCAGGGCTTCTTGAAGACGTCGTACTGCCGGAAGCGGCGCTTTTTCAGGACCGCCGCGGCCTTGCGGGCCTCGGCCAGGGTTGCGTAGAAGCCCATGAAGATGCGGTGCCAGAGGCCGCTCTTGAGATAGGCCGGAGAGGTGAAGGCGGCATCGCCCTTTTTGCGAAAGTGCAGGGCAATGCGCATGGATTTCATGGGGTCGCGGTAAGAGCCGACCTGGATGGTGTAGGGATAGGCGACGGTCCGGGCCTGCTTGCCGGAAACGGCGGCCGGGGCCGCGGCGGCTTTTGCCGCTGTCTGTTTCTCTGCGGCGTTTTCGGCGGCCGGTGGCGGCGCTGCGGCCTTTTTCCCGGTGTCCGCGGCCGGTGGCGCCTTCTTTGCAGACCGGTCCGCGGTTTTGGCCTCGGCGGCCTCCCCACCGGTTTTTTCCGCCGGCGATGCACCCTTTGCCGCCGCAGCGGCGGGCTTTTCTTCCGACGACGCCGCAGCCGCAGCCTTTTTGGACGGCTGTTTCTCCTCCACCCGGGCCGCGGCCGGCGACGAAGCCTCGTCGGGCTTGCGAGCCACGTGCTTCACCCGCCACGGCCGTTTTTTCTGGTAGTACGTCAGCCGTTTGACATAGCGGTCCAGGCCCCGGGTCTGGTCGTGCTTCATGAGCAGGAATATAACGCTCTTCTGGGTCCGCTCCGCATCCCGGAAGCGCCCCGCCTCGGCGTAAGCCGCCGCCAGCGTGTCCAGGTAGTGCGCACTGGCCTCGCTGGCCACCGCCCTTTCGGCCAGCTTGACCGCCCGCTTTCCATTGCGGTATTTGGGGTCCGGGCAGACGGCCAGCAGCCAGGCCAGCTGGTTGTTGGCATCCGGGTGGTGGGGCTCTTTCTTCAGAATGTACTCGTAATCGGCAATGGCCTGACGGTAGTTTCCCTGGGCGAAGCGCGAAGCCGCCCGGCCGAGATAGGCCTCGAACAGCTCGGGATTCGCCTTGATGGCCCGGGTGAAATCGGAAATCGCCAGGTCGTACTCCTTGAGATTGTACCAGGCGATGGCCCTGTTGAGGTAGGCCGCCACAAAATGGCGGTCCTTCTGGATGGCCTGGCTGAAGGCCTTTACGGCCGCCTTGTAGCGGTGGAATTTCAAGTAGGTCTGCCCCTTTTCGACCAGCTGCCGGGCGGTGGCGCAAAAGGCGGGTGAAGCGGCGGCCAGCAGCAGGCTGAAGACAATCAGGCAGACAATTTTTCGGTACATGATATTCGCTCCCGTCATCCCGTCGGCACCGCCCGAAAACGGCCCGGTGCCGGCAGGCCTTTGATGGCAGAACGGCGGATTTTTTCGGAGAAGCTGTCTTTTACCAGAAAACCTTTTGAATTAACAGAAAAAAAATTTGATATCCATAGCGTTTTGCTCCCAATTACTTGACTAAACGAATAATATTACTTATAGTGTCATTTTTTAATTAAACAGGTTTCATCGGGAGGCCTATGGGTATCAAGGAAAGAAAGAAAAGAGAGCGGGAGCGAAGACGCCAGCAGATCATGCTGGCCGCAAAACGGGTCTTTTCCAGCAAAGGCTTCAACCGCGCCACCATGGAGGATATCGCCCGTGAAGCCGAACTGAGTCCCGGTACGCTGTACCTCTACTTCAAAAACAAGGAAGAGCTCTACGCATCCCTTTCCCTGCGCATTCTCAACTATATTAACATGCGCCTGGAAGAAGTCAAAGACCGTGAAGAGGACGCCGACCTGCGGCTGGAACGCCTCGTCGAGGCCATGCACGACGTGTACGAATTCGATCCACTCATTATTATCAACATGTTCCACCTGCAGTCCAGCGAGACCCTCAAGCGCCTCTCCCCGGCGCTGAAAGCCGAAATCGAAACGCTTTCACGCCAGGCCCTCACCACCATTGCCGACGTTTTCCGAGACGGCATCGCCGCCGGCCGCTTCATCGACCACCACCCGGTGGCGCTGGCGGACATCCTCTGGTCGCTTTTCTCCGGTGTGGTGCTCTGGGAGGCCAGCAAACGCATCATCGACGACAGCAAGGACTACCTCAAGCCCACCCTGGACTTGGCCTTCGAAATCTTTCAGCGCGGCATCGCACGCGACAGGCACTGAGATCCGCCCCTGACATTGAAGACAGAACACCGTTTCCGCTAGAGGCGGTAGACCAGCGGCTTCTCCTCGGTGCAGATGTCGATGCCGATGGTGTCACCGGTCCTGAAGCCCAGCTGGCGGAACGTACGCACCACCTCGATGTCGCGTTCCACGTGCCAGTAGACGGTCCATGGCGGGTTGCGCACGGTGTCGATGCCGTATGCGTCGTGGCTGCCCAGGTTAATGCGGAACTTGTCCTTGGCGATGAGAGTGTCGGCCTCGGCCAGGAAAATGTCGATGCTGTATAAGTTTTCGTGAAGCGCCTTGGACAGCTGCGCCTGAAGCTCGGGCATTTCATCCAGGTAGTGATTGGCCACCTGGTAGAGGTCGTCGGGGTTCTGGATGGACAGCCCGATGACGGCGAAGCGCTGGTGGCGCAAAGCGAAAGCCTCCAGCTCGGCCTCGTAGGCCCGCACCGTGTCGATGGCCTCCCGGATGCCGGTGCGCTGGCGCGTGCAGCCCTGCACGATGTCCTCGCACTTTCCGATCAGGTCGATGTAGAACAGCCGCGTGTCCATGACATACACCGGACGTTCACGGTAATTGCGCCGCTTGCGGATGCGCCGGATGCCGTCCAGCCGGATGGAGCGTTCACCCTCCTTCTGCTCCAGGATCTCGACGTGGGAGATGTCCTTGGCCTGGACTACGTAAATGGTCCCCTCGGGGCTGATGATGTACTCGATTTCACAGCGGAAACCCAGGGCCTTCTGGATTTCCCGGGAAAGCTGGAGCAACCGCCGGTCGTGGGGCGTGCGGGTGATGTAGGGTTCGCTCTGCACTTTTTGCAGGCGGTTGCGGCAGTATCCGAATTCCCACTGGTCCCCAATCTGCTTGGCCATCACGCTGGCGCCTTCGATGAAGGGCATCACGATGACCCCCATCTCCTCCAGGTCAATGGGCGGCGCGTTGTTGAAACGCTGCTGACGCTTGATGGAAAGCCGCTTGGTGGTCCGGGCCAGGTTGATGATCTTCTTGCGTGCGTAAATCACCCCGCCCACGTCAGCGTATGTTTCCAGGGAGTCAAAAGTACCACCTTTGTAGTACTCCTCCATGGGGTGGGCACTGCGCACAATGATCTTGAAGCTCTCCTGGTGTCTGTCCAGGAAAGCCTTGAGTTCCTCGAAATCCTCGTTCTGAAATTTCTCGGCCGGTACGTAGATGCACTCGGGCACCTTGAAGCGCCGGTTCTTGAGGAAACGCAGCAAGCGGGCCTTCTCAGGCAGCCTGCCGTTGGAATCCGGTTTTATTTCCATGAGTAAACTCCGCTCTGGGGAGTCCCGGGCATCCACCCGCGGGCTCCTACGGCCCCAAAAAAGCGCCCGGTGTTGACTTCACGCATTCGTCCAATAACACGGCCCGCAAGGTTAAGTCAAAATAAGAACCCCCGACGACCTGTCAAAAGAGGCCCCGCAGCGGACTCCCAATTGGCTTTATCTTTGGCCCGGTATGCGGCAAAAAAGGCCCTTAACGACATGTTGCCTCGCAGCGGCCCCGATTGGCTCGGCCCTGAAGATGGTGCAGCAGGGGGAGTGGCCGGCCGACGCAGACGCAGGCCGGAGGCCGGCTTCTCAGGGCGTAATCACCATGGTGGGAAAGATGCCCTGTCGTTCGCCTTCCAGGTAAGGCCGGATGGTGTTGAAGGAGATGTTCCGGTGCTCCTGGGCGTGGCCCCGCTGGTTGTGCCCGTCGAAAAAAGCGCCGTTGGCCTCGAGGATGTGCTCCACGCGCGCCCGGAACCCCTCCACGAATGCCGCGCCGCTGCCGTTGAAGTGCATGTTGCCGCGCACCACTTCCCCGTCCACGGCTGAAAGGGCCTCCAGTGCCATGCAGTGCGTCTCCAGGTCGCCGGGGCGGGTGATGTACCCCCATACCAGGTGGTGGTCCGGGATCTCCACGCGCTCGGCCAGGTCCACGATCGTGTGCGGCAGCACGATGCTGCCGTCACCGATGCGCAGGGGCGCCTCGACCGACCCGCGCAGGAAGGAATTGAACCCCACGAAAACCCCCTCTCCCAGCCGGGCGCCGATCACCTTGGCCCCATGGGCCATGACATTGCGCCCCGCCAACTGCGCATCGATGAGAAAGCAGTTCTCCTGGGCGTTGGCCCCGTCCCCAAGTGTCGAGTTTTGCAGGTAGGCCCGCTGGGAGATGAGCACGTTGCGGCCGATGGTGGTGCGCGGCTTCACGACGGCGTAGCGGTCCAGCGAGGCGTCCTCGGGCACGTTGCCGTCGAATTCCAGGTCGACCACGTCGAAGAGGCGCTGGAATTCCTCCTCGTGGGCGTCCATGAATTCCGGCAGGATCCCCTGGGGCGGCTGCCCGGCCTCGTAGCGAACGTACTTCTGGAGTACTTCGGGGGGATAGCGGTACAGGAACCTGAAGACATCGCGCTGCTCGATCCACACCGTGCCCGGCTCGACCCGCTGGTGGTCCACCTCGCCGGCGTTGACGTAGGCAAAACTGCCGATGATGGCGTCGTACACCGTAGTCAGGTCGACGGTGGCCAGGGGGCCCAGAAAAGCACCGGCGGTGGGCGCCCCGTGGATGTTGGCGTGGTGCAGGGACACGCTGTCACGGATGAAGAATTCTTCGGCGCTCTCCGGGTCGTGGGAGAAATTGTGCACCAGGTTCTTGACCAGGAAGCTGTTGCTGATGCGGATCTGTTCGTCGCTTTCCAGCACAATGTCGAAGCCCCCGGCCCGCAAATGGTCGCCGCGGCGCTTGAGCTCGTCACCACGCACGTCGGTCTTGTAGAGCACCGCGCGGTGCGTGCGGCAGTTGCCCATGAAATAGCTGCCCGACAGACTGGAGCCGACAAACTCCAGGTTGAGGGGATGGTGCTGCGTGACGCCGTAGAAGGCATAGAATTTCAGGAACTTCTCCGGCTCGATGAGGTCACGGATGTAGGGGCCGACATCGAAGCTCTGCTCCCGCAGGTTGATATTGGTGCGCTGAACGATGCGTTCGATCAGGTTCTCCAGAAGCTTCATGAATCCTCCTTTCCTTGCGAAGCACCGCCACTAGCCGGCCAGCCGGATGTTCATGCCCATCAGCGGCCACAGGAAATAGACGGCGAAGCCGGTCACCGCCATCAGCAGGATGGAGGCCGGTATGCCGTAGAGAAAGAACTCGCCCGTGGTGAACTGCCCCGAGTCATAGGCGATGGCGTTGGGCGCCGCACCCACCAGCAGCAGGAACGGCATTCCGGCGGCCACCAGCGCGACGAACAGGATCACCTCGCCGGCCACGCCCAGGTAAGGGGCGATGACCAGCGCCACCGGCAGCGAGATGGCGATGGCCGCCACGTTCATGATGAAGTTGGTCATCATCATGACGAAGAAGGCGATGCTC
>JAMOVG010000245.1 GCA_027061725.1 Desulfobacteraceae bacterium | reverse complement strand
CCGCGGGGACATGACACCGTCTCCTCGGTGATCTTCGAGTACCTGCACGCGGCCACCCTGGTGCACGACGACATTATCGACGGCGCCAGCATGCGGCGCGGAGAACCGGTGGCGCATTCCATATGGGGCAACCCCGCCGCGGTGCTGGTGGGCGATTTCCTGCTGGCCCGATCCATATCCCTGTCCGCCCGCACCCGCAACGCCCGCATCATTTCGGTGGTGGCCGACATCACCGAGAACATGAGCCAGGGCGAAATCCACCAGTTGATGAAGCGCGGGGACATCAGCCTGACCGAGGAGGAGTACTACGAGGTCATCCGCCGCAAGACCGCGGTCCTGTTCAAGGGCGCCTGCCAGGTCAGCGCCCTGCTGGCCGAAGCGCCGTCCACCCAGGAAAGGGCCCTCTCCGACTACGGCTTCCACATGGGGATGGCCTTTCAGATGATCGACGACGTGCTGGACTACACCCCGGACACGCGGGTGTGGGGCAAGGGCGCCGGCGCCGACATCCGTGAGGGCAAGTTGACGCTGCCGGTGATCACGGCCCTGAGGGCCGCCGATGCCGGGGACCGTCGCTGGATGCAGGACATGATTTCCCGGCAGGACTTTTCCGAGGACGAGTTCCGGCGTTTCGTGGAACTGCTGGAGCGTTACGACGGCATCGCCTACACCCGGCGTCGGGCCGCCGACCACGTCCGGCAGGCGAAAGAGGCCATTATGACCTTTGCGCCCTCGGAGCCCCGTGAAATTCTGCTGAATGTCGCCGAATACGCCCTGGTGCGAAAGGTCTGACCGGCACCTGCCCCTACGATCCGGAAACCCTGTTTTTCCACAATGATAATCCCCAGTGGCCGAGGCGGTCCACGGGTCGCCTTTGTTTTTCGGAACGGCCGCTGCAGAGGAGAGAAAGATTATGTTGCGTTTCATGCATCCCTGTTGCAAGACAATTCCGGGGGGCCTGTGGGCCGGTCTGCTCGTGGGCCTGCTGGCGGTTTTGCCGCCCGCCGTTTGTTTCGGCCAGACCCCGGCGGAGGACACGCGCGCCTACACGGTGATGGGCAGCAGTGAAGTCACCGCGGGCAACATCGAAAACAGCCGCCAGCGCGCCATCGCCAACGGGCAGGCCGTCGCCATTTCCCTGGCCGTCAACGACCTGGTGCCCGTGGAAGTGCGGGTGGAGAATTTTCAGACCATCAGCCAGATGCTATACGACCGTGTGGGTGAGTTCGTGCTGGGCTACCGCGTGCTCACCGAGGGGCGTTTCGGAAATATCTACCGCGTGCTGGCGGAGGTGACCGTGTCGCTTCGAAAGGTCAGGGACCAGCTGCTGAGCAGCGGGGTCCTTTCGGCCGGCAAACCCATCCTTCCCAGCCTGCTGCTGCTGATCAGCGAGCAGAGCCTGGAGGACCCGGCCCCCCGCTATTGGTGGCACGCACCCGCGGAAATCCGGCAAACCTACACCCAGGAGACCATGCAGCAGGTGTTGGCCGAGCGGGGTTTTGCCGTCCTGGATCCGGCCTCGGCGCTGGGAGAGCATCCCGAAGCGGCGATTGCCGATCAGGCCGATCTGGACGACGCCCAGGCCGTAGAGGTGGGCCGCCTTCTGCAGGCTGACGTGGTGCTGGTGGGAAGCGCCCTGGCGGAGGTGGCGCCCAACACCATGGGGGCCGAGGTGCGCACCTTCAAGGCCACCGTCTCCGTGCGGGCTCTGCAGGTGTCCGACGGACAGCCCATCGCCACGGTTTCCCGTGAAGCCGTGGCCGTCAACGCCGACCACCGGGCCGGCGCGCGGACAGCCCTTACCAGTGCCGCCACCCTGGCGGCCGAGGATCTGGCCGGGCAGCTGGCGGCCGTCTGGAGTGCTCGCCAGGAGCGCGCGGGTACCGTCGAGATTCAGGTTCAGGGAACCGCCAACCTGGGCAACTTCGTCCACTTCCGGCGGACCCTGGCGGCCCTGCCCGGTGTGGAGCAGGTCCAGGTCCAGAACCTGGCGGCCGACGCGGCCACCCTGGCGGTGACCTTCAAGGGCGACGGACCCGCGCTGGCCGAGGCGCTGATGCGCCAGACATTCACGGGCTTCGGAATTCGCATAGGGGAG
>JAMOVG010000244.1 GCA_027061725.1 Desulfobacteraceae bacterium | reverse complement strand
TCGTGCGCGCAGCGTTTCGAGGCGCTGCTGCCGGTGGTGCGCGCCAGCTTCGATTTTGCGTTCATCGCCCGCCTGGCCGTGGGGCGCCACTGGCGCAGCCTGACGGATGCCCAGCGTCGGGCGCTGACCACCGCCCTTACCCGCATGAGCGCCGCCACCTATGCCCGCAACTTTGACAGCTTTTCGGGCCAGCGCTTCGAAACCCTGGAAACCAGGCAGCCCAAGGAAACCAAGGCCGTGGTCAAGACCCTGCTGATCACCACCAGGGAAAAAGTCGACCTGGACTACATCTGCCGCAAGACCAAAAACGGCTGGAAGATCGTCAGCGTCTCCGCCCGGGGGGTCAACGACCTCTCCATGAAACGGGCGGAATACACCCACTTTCTCAAAGACCACGACATCGCCGCACTGATCGAAAAGATCGACGCCAAGACGGACAAGTGCACCCGGGACCAGGGTTCCTCCGAGAAAGAGGCCGCGCCATGACTGCAGCCCCAAAAGCCGTCTTTTTCGACTACGGCGGCACACTCGACGCCGACGGCGTCGCCTGGAAGGAACGCTTCCGCCCCATCTACCGTCGGGCGGGCATCGCGACGCCCCCGGAAACTTTCGACCGCGCCTTCTACCATGCCGATGACAGCCTGACGGCCGAGGCCGACCCGCACCTGAGCCTGTCCGACGTGCTGCACGAACAGGTGCGCCGGGTGCTCACCGCCCTGGGCTGCTGCCGCGAGGCGCTCGTGGAAGATATCGCCGGCGCCTTTTTCCGGCAGTCGACGGAGCACATCCGGCGCATCCGACCGCTGCTGGAGCGCCTTTCGGCCGACTTCCGGCTGGGCATCATCTCCAACAACTACGGCAACCTGGCCGCCATCTGCCGACAGACCGGCCTGGCGGATCTCATGGAGGTGCTGGTGGACTCGGCGCGGGTGGGCGCGGTCAAGCCCGACCCGGTCATCTTCCGCCAGGCCCTGGCGCAGATGGACGTGCGGCCTGAAGAGGCCGTGATGGTGGGCGACGCGCTGGCGCGGGACATCCGTGGCGCGCGGGCCGTGGGCATGCGGGCGGTGTGGCTCTCGCCGCGGGAGGCACTGCCGCCGGACCTGGCCGCTGACACCCGAACGGCCGTCATCCGAAGTCTCGGGGAACTGCCTGAAAGGCTGGCGCCATGGATCTGAGCACCGTTTCCGGCGGACTGATCGCGGCCGGCACCGGCAGCCGTTTCCGGCAGGCCGGCTTCGAAACGGTCAAGCCCATGATCGAGGTGGGCGGCCGGCCCCTGCTGGGCTGGAGCCTGCTGCAGTTTGCGGCCGCGGGCATCCGCGACATCAGCGTCATCTTCAACACCACCAGCGGACCGCCCTGCAAGCGCTACCTGGCGCGCCGTTTTTCGGGGGTGCACTTCTCCGTCACCTGCCGCGACACGGCCTCCTCGTTCGAAAGCTTTCTGGCGGTGCTGTCCGCGGGCCACCGGGACCGCATGCTGATCACCACGGTGGACGCCATCTACCTGCCGGGGAAAATGGCCGACCTGCTGGCCTTCGCCGACGGCCTGCCCGACGAGGCCATCGTACTGGGCGTGACCGACTACATCGACGACGAAAAACCCCTCTACGCCAACCTGGCCCCGAACGGGCGCATCACGGCCCTGGGCGGCCCGGCCGGCCCGCTGGTCACCTCCGGCGTCTACCTGATGCCCCGCGGCGCCGCGCGTCTGGGAGGGGGGCGCGCGTTTCCCGCCCTGCGCGCCTTTCTGGGGTTTCTCATCGAGCAGGGGAAACCGGCCTACGGCTTTGACATGGGCACCTCCATCGACGTCGACCGCCCGCGGGACCTGGCCAGCGCGGAAGAGTTCATTGCCCGGCATTACGCCTCGGGCTGAGCGTTTCAGGAAATTTGGTCTGCTTTGTTTTCAATAACAGGCCGCATTTAAGTGGTATTTTGGCTTTAAAAACGTCTCCAAATGGATTAAACAGGTGGGTTGCCGGCAAATGCAGCGTTGGCAACAAAATCACCGGCCGTCCCATAAGAGCAGAGGAATCCGCATGACACCCACGACAGCCCTCGGCGTTTTCCGGGAGCAGGAGCACTCCCCCGAGCGGGAAAGCGACGACGAGGCCATTTTATCGGCCGTGGCGCAGGAACTGGCCCGACGCCACGGCTTTGCGGTGCGCACCATCCGGCCGGAAGGCGTCCGCCGGATCGAACGCGTGCCCGACGTGATCTTTTACATGTGCGAGCGGCGGCCGGTGCTCGAGCGCCTCGAGCGGCTGCAGAAGCGCGGCGCCCTGCTGATCAACAGCCCCGAAGGCGTGCGCGCCACCTTCCGCGAGGCCATGCTGCAGCGGTTGGCCGACCTGCCCTTTTTCCCGGATACACGCCTGGTGGCCACCAACGCGGCGTTCAACGGTCTTCGGCGGGTGTGGGTCAAGCGCGGCGACTATCACGCCATCGAAAAACGCGACGTGCAGTTTGCCGAAACGCCCGAGGACCTGCGCCGCATCATGGCCGATTTCCAGCGCCGTGAGATCGCCCGTGTGCTGGTCCAGCAGCACGTGGACGGCGACCTGATCAAGTTTTACGGCGTGCGCAGCCCGCGCAGCGGCAGCCGCTGGTTTCACTGGTTTTACCACCGCGACCAGCACCTCCGGCGCCACGCCTTCGACCGCGGACGGCTCCAGCGCCTGTGCGAACAGGCCGCCGACCGCATGCACCTGGAAATATTCGGCGGCGACGCCATTGTCACCGCCGGGGGCAAGCTATTCGTCATCGATGTCAACGCCTGGCCCAGTTTTGCGCTTTTCCGGTCGACGGCCGCGCAGCACATCGCGGACCACATCGCCGGCCGTGTTGAAATGCAGAAAGGATCCACCGATGCCTGATGAAGCCCGCAGCCACCGCACACCCGGCCCCCGCAGCCGGGAGCTGTTCGCCCGCGAAAGCCGCCACATGGCGCCCGGCCTGCAGTCCATCGCACTGTTCTCGGAGATCGTGATCGAAAAAGCGCGCGGTGTGCGCCTCACCGACGTGGACGGCAACCGATACATCGATTTTACGGCCGGCATCGGCGTCGGCAGCGTGGGACACTGCCACCCCCACTACGTCAAGATGCTGACCGAGCAGGTTCAGTCCGCCTGTTTCGGCAGCTTCTGCACCGAAAACCGCCTGGCCTTCCTGGAAAGGCTGGCCGCCATCCTGCCGGCGGGCATCGACAGCATCCAGATGTACTCCAGCGGCGCCGAAGCCGTGGAGGCCTCCCTGCGCCTGGCCAAATCGGTGACCGGCAGCTACGAGTTCGCCGGCTTCTGGGGCGGTTTCCACGGCAAAACGGGGGGCGTGCTGGGCCTGCTGGGCGACACCGGCTTCAAGGCGCAGCTGGGACCGCTGATGCCGGGCCTGTACCTGGCCGGGCCATACGCCTACTGCTACCGCTGCCGCTGGAACCTCTCCCACCCGCAGTGCGGCCTGGCCTGCGTGGAGTGGTTCCGCGACAGCCTCAAACACCAGAGCACCCACCGTCTGGCCGGCATCCTGGTGGAGCCGGTGCAGGGCACGGCCGGAAACGTCCCCCCGCCCGACGGCTTCCTGGCGGCCGTACAGGAGGTGGCCCGGGAATTCGGCGCCATGCTGATCGCCGATGAGATGATCACCGGCTTCGGCCGCACGGGGTCCATGTGGGGCGTGGACCACGACGGCGTGGTGCCGGATGTCATGACCCTGGGCAAGGGCATCGGCGGCGGGTTTCCCATGAGCGCCGTGGCGGCTTCACGGGAGGCCGCCGCCGCCAAACCCTTCGGGAACCCCTCGGGCAGCTCATCGAGCTACGGCGGAAACCCGCTGGCGGCGGCCGCCGGGCGCGCGGCCCTTGACATCATCGTCAACGAAAACCTGGCGCAAAACGCCCGGCAGGTGGGGGCCCTGATGATGGACAGCCTGCGTGAATTCCAGCAGGAGTGCGGCCTGATCGGGGACGTGCGCGGGCGGGGCCTGATGATCGGCGTGGAACTGGTGCGCGACCGCAGTTCCAAAGAACCGCTTCCCAAGAAATTCACCCGCGCCCTGTTTCACGAGTGCCTGGACCGCGGCCTGATCAGCATGTGCTACACCGCCAACATCCGCATCAACCCACCGCTGGTGATCACCGCCGAAGAGGCGGCCGAAGGCCTGGAAATACTCAAGCAGAGCCTGCGGGTCATCGAAGCCCGGGTGAAAAAGGAGGGATAGACCATGCGCCTGCGCGGCGCCATCATCGGATTCGGCAACATCGCCGTCAACGGCCACCTGCCGGCCTACCGCAACCGACCCGACATCGAGATCACGGCGGTCATGGATGCGCTGCCGGCCACCGGGGAGACGTGCCGTCAGGTGCTGCCGCAATCGACTTTCTACAGCGACGCCGATGCCCTGCTGGCCGAAGAAGCGGTGGATTTCGTAGACATCGCCACCCCGCCCGGGACCCACGCCGCGCTCATCTGCCGGTCCCTGGAAAAGGGCGCTCACGTGCTGTGCGAAAAACCGCTGGTGATCGCCACCGAGGACCTGCGCAGGGTAGCCCGCCTGGCGGCGCGACACCGCAGGACCGTCTTCACGGTGCACAACTGGCGCTACGCACCCATTTTCCGCAAGATCAGCCGGATGCTCGCGCAGGGAGCCGTCGGCGAAGTGCGCCGCATTTCCTATGACGTCATCCGCACCCGCCCCTCGGTGACCGTGGGAGAAGAGGAGGCCGGCGGCAACTGGCGCCTGGATCCGCGCATGTCCGGCGGCGGCATCCTGGTGGACCACGGCTGGCACGCTTTTTACATGATCAACCAGTGGGCCGGCGACACCCCGCGGGGGGTACGCTGCCGCCTGGAGAACCGCAGGTACGACCGCATTCCGGTGGAGGACACCGCCACCGTGGAGATCGATTACCCCGGCGTGCGGGCCCGCATCTTCTTCACCTGGGCCGGCGACCGGCGCGGCAACCGCGTGGTCATCGAGGGCAGCCGGGGCGTGCTCTCTGCCGACGACGATGTGATCGTACTGACCCGCGACGGACAACGCCGTCAATACCGGTTCGCCGAAGCCCTCTCGCAGGGCTCCCATCATCCCGAGTGGTACGGTTTCATCGTGGACGAGTTCGTCGGCGAGATGCGCTCCGGGGACATTCCCGGCCGCAACCTGGCCGAGGCGGCCTGGTGCCTGGCCCTGCTGAATGCCTGCCACCAGGCCCATCGTAAGGGCGGCCGGCAGGCCCTGCCGGAATCCGTCCTGGAGGAGGTCCCATGAGCCCCCGCATCGTTCTGGTGGTGCCCGCCCAGGGGCACGAGGAGGTGCTGACCCTCCGGCTGGGCGGCCTGGATCTGAGCCGGCGCCTGGTGTACACGGCGGTAAAAGCCGGCGTGGACGAAGTTGTTTTCCTCTCCAGCCGCCCCGACCGGCTGCCCCAGGTGGTGGCGCCGGGAAAAATCCTTCCCGGCGTCGCCAGTCTGCCTGAAACACCGGACACGCTGTACCTGCTGCTGGCGCCGGAGTACCTGCCCGATGTGGCCTTCCTGAGCGACCTTGCGGCCACCATCCGGGAAACCGGTCCCTGCGTCATCCGCAACAGCCGCATGCTGCTGGCCTGCGACCATCGCCAGCTCCGGGAGGTGGCCCATCTCATCGCCCGTCCGGGAGGCGTACCCCGGGCCGCCGACCACCTGGAACAGGCCCACGGCCTGCCGGCCGTGGTGGTGCGGAGCGGCATGCTGTACCGGCTCAGCGAGCCCACCGACCCGGTTTTCGTGGAGCGTGCCCTGTTCAGCAACCTGGTCAAAGAAACCGAGGGTTTCATGTCGCGCCATGTGGAGCGGCGCCTTTCGCTGGCCCTCTCCAGGCGGCTGGTCAACACCCGTGTGACGCCCAACCAGATAACGCTCATCAGTATCCTGATCGGTCTGGCGGGAGCACTGCTGATCGCCATGGGCGGCCGGTGGTGGCAAACCGTCGGGGCGCTGCTGTTCCTGGCGCACTCCATCCTGGACGGGTGTGACGGCGAAATCGCCCGCATTAAATTCATGGAGAGCCGACTGGGAGGTATCCTGGATTTCTGGGGAGACAACGTGGTGCACGCCGCCGTGTTCTACGCCATAGGCCACGCGTGGTGGCGGGGCACCGGCAGTCTCTGGCCGCTTCTGCTGGCCGCCCTGGCCGTCGCCGGCACCTTTGCATCGGCCTCGCTGGTCTACCTCAAGACCATGCGGGCCCGAAAAAGCGGCGGCCCCCTGTATACTTCCCTGGCCCCCGACGGGGATCGCTCCGCCACGGCACGCATGGCCGACTACCTCTCGCGGCGCGATTTCATCTACCTGGTGGTTATCCTGGCGGCGTTCGGGCACCTGAACTGGTTCCTGGTGCTGACCGCCGTGGGCGCCCCCGCCTTTGCCCTGGTCCTGGCCCGCATGTACTTCCGAAAATAGCAGGACGTGTCGGCCCGCTTTTCCGGCCGTAGAAAGAAAAAAATGGCCGGAGGTCTTGATGTCAGGGGACGATTCATGTATCTTCCGGTCATAATTGATGGTCCTGTCTTCGGCATCTTCCCAAAACAGGCTCCACCGCTAAACGGAGGCGCAACAGCATGAAAGCCAAGGTTCTGGTGGTCATATCGACGGCGGAAAAAGACAAGGCGCTGACCGGCATCATGTATGCATTTAACGCCATCAAGAACCAGTGGGTGGATGACCTGAAGGTTATTTTTTTCGGCCCCTTTGAAAACCTGCTGGGGCAAGACCCCCAGGTGGCCGAGGCGGCCTCGCAGCTGCTGGAGTACCAGAAGCCCACGGCCTGCAAATTCCTCGCGGACCGCGACGGCATCAGCGACAAATTGGAGCAGTTGGGCGTGGACGTGGACTACGTGGGTTCCATCATTTCGGCATACATCGCCGAGGGGTATGCCCCCATGGTCTTTTGAGGCTACGGTGGCAGCACCTGCCGGGCCTCTAGCGACACCGGGAAGCAAGCACTCCCGCGTCAGGATATCGTACGGAAATCACAACATCGATCAAAAGGAGAAGGCATGAAGACGAAAATCGCCCTGTTTTTAATAATTGGCATGCTGGTTGTGGGGGGAGCCACCGCTGGAGCGGCCACGACACTGAAAAGGCTGGGACGCCACCCGTTTTACAAACCGCCGCTGACCTCGGTAGCAGACCTTCAGAAAATGGTCGACGAGCGCCAGGCGGACCTGTCCCACGGTTTCGCCAAGGCCGGTGAGCCGGCGCTCTTCAAAGCTTTTCAGGAACAGTTCCCGCAGGCCGCCATCACGGCCGTCAAATTCGGCTACGGCGAAACCATGCGCTGGATGCTGTTTAAAAAGGGCGGCAAGGTCCGGGTTCTAAAGGACGTCACCTGGCACGGCAAAGAGCCTTTCGACGCCTTGCAGTTCAATATCGACATGGACGGTCGCCGGTACGTGTTCGTGGTGCCCCTGCGTTGCGGCAATCTGGGGCTCAAGGAAGTCGGCGTCGCGCCGGCACCTGAAAAAGCCGCGGCACCGCCACCGCCGCCGGCACCGGCCAACCAGGACCCCCTGTGCGCGCTCAGCGTGACACCGCAACGGCTATTCAGCGGCCAGCAGATCACGGCCGATGCCAGCGGCTCCACCGACCCCGACGGCAACATCGCCTCGGTGAAATTCGCGCTCATCGATCCGTCCGGCAACACGGTGGAAGAAAAGACCGTCGCCGCCCCGCCTTTCGTACAGCAGATGACCGCACCGGGCAGCGGCGACTACCGCGTGGTGGCCACGGTAACAGACAACAAGGGGGCCTCGGTCACCTCGCCGCAGTGTGAGCAGCAGGTGGCGGTAGTGCGCCGCGGCCAGTTCATCGGCGACGTGGGCTTTTTCCGCCAGTTCGATCCCCAAAACTACCTGTCCCTGCGCGTCGGTTATGAGTACTACCTCAACGAGTCCTTTTCGCTGCTGGGCCTGGTTGGCGGCTTTCCGACCCTGACCGGCAACGACGGCGCCGGCGGTTTCACTTTCGATGCGCTTGCGAACTATCACTTCGCACAACGCTTCTTCGCCGGCATCGGCGTGGGCGGCTGGATCACCAACGGCGACCAGGACCTGGACGCCGAAGACAGCCAGGCGGACATGATCGTTAACGTGGGGGTGCGCGTATACGGCGAGCCCCACGCCTTCAACACTTCCGTCTACTTCGAGGCCCGCTCGGCCTTCGACGAGTTTGACGACATCGGCAAGTACGGCCGCTTTGGCGTCGGGCTGCGCTTCGGGTTCTAGGCCCACTGCAGCGTCACGTCAAAAAAGCGAAAGGGCCATCGGAGGCGCAGCGGGAAAATCGCCGTGCACTCCGGTGGCCCTGCTTTTTTTAGAAAATTGCCCCCGGCCCCCGGACAGGAGAGGCCCTTCTATTCGGCGGCCAGATCCAGCAGATCGCAGACGTTGAGTTCCAGCATCTTGGTAGAAGCCAGGATGCGGTCGGCGTTGCGCACCAGGGCCGGAAATTCCGGCTGGGCGGCTTTCAGCCGGCCGGCAATTTCCTTCAGCCGTCGAATGTCGCGGTCGATCTCTTCGAGCTGCTTCAGCTCCTGCATGTCATCCTCCCGGATTGTCCGTGGTCCGTGGTAAGCCCGCCGCACGACGCCATCATGCAACCGGCAACGGCCCCTGCTTTCAATGCTGCTTTCTCAGGTCCTTGAACCGCCGGGCCTTGACCTCGTAACGCGGCAGGCGGCCGTAGTCGTGAAACTCGAGCTTGTAGCCCAGGTTGGTCTTGAGGCGCAGCTGGTCCTTGAGCTGCGCCTCGATCTCTGCAACGCGGTTTTCGGCGCCGGGCATCAGCTCCACCTTGAGGGTGATGCGGTCGATGTCCCCGGGGCGGTCCACGACAACCTCGTACTCGTCTCCCAAGCCCTCGATGCCGCGCACAACCTCTTCGATGGCTGCCGGCGCCAGCAGCACGCCCTTGACCTTGGTGATGTCATCGGCACGTCCCACCACACCGCCCTTGACCAGGCGAAAAGTGCGGCCGCATTCACAGATACGCTCGTCCCACTCGATGACGTCCTTGGCATCGAAGCGCACGCAGGGCTGGGCATGGCGGTCCAGGGCGGTGATTACCATCTTTCCCCGGCGTCCGGGCTCCTCGATGATCTCCCCGGTCTGCAGGTCCTCGATCTCCACCAGGAAAAAGGCCTCGTTGACGTGCATGCCGCCCGGCTGCGCCTGGCACTCGAAGGACCAGGCCCCGATCTCGGTGGCCCCGGCGTGATCGTAGACCTTGGCGTTCCAGGCCTGTTCCATGCGCCGCTTGGTGGAGGGGATGCTGGCCCCCGGTTCGCCTGCGCAGGTGATCTTATCGATGGTGAGCGCCGCGGGATCGATGCCCATTTTGTTTTTGGCCGTGTCGGCCATGCCCAGCACATAGGTGGGGGTGGCCATCATGGCCGTGGCGCGCAGTTCCTGGATCTTGAGGATGCGCGCCTGGGTGTCCAGCACGCCGCCGGGCACCACCTCGCATCCGAGCTTCTCGGCGGCGTAGTGCCCGGCCCAGAAGGCTACAAAAATATTGTAGCCGAAGGGGATGAACACCCGGTCCCCGGGACGGTAGCCCTGGGCCCAGAGAATGAAAGCCCAGCACTCGGCCCACCACTCCCAGTCCTGCCAGGTGTCGGGTTGGTAGACCGGCCGGCCGGTGGTGCCGCTGGTCTGGCGGAAAGCGGAAACCTCCTCCAGCGGCACGCACAGGGCGTCGCCGTATGGGAAAGGGTCCTTGCCCTGGATATCGCGCATCATGGACTTTTCCACCTTGGGCACCCGCCGGATGTCTTCGAAAGTGCGGATGTCCGCCGGAGCGATGCCGGCGGCGTCGTAGAGGCTGCGGTGGAACCGCGAGTGTTCCCAGGCCCACTGAAAAATGCGTTTGAACTTGGCCAACTGCAGGGCCCGCAGGCGCTCCCGCGGCAGGGTTTCCAGATAGGGGTTCCAGTAGGGGCTGTCTGCCATCATTGTACGCCTCCCCGGTGGCTTCCGGCCACGGCGGCACCAATAGCACTGCGCGGCTCGTCTTCTTCCGGCTGCTCCCCCCAGCGCCGGAAAAGCGAGTGCCGGATGCCCATGTAGTCGAAGATCTTGCCGATGGTCTGGTCCACGATATCGCCGATGGTCTTGGGCTGGTGGTAAAAAGAGGGGATCGGCGGCAGGATGTGGGCGCCCATGTCGGCCGCCAGGCTCATCAGGCGCAGGTGCCCCTTGTGCAGCGGGGTCTCGCGCACCACCAACACCAGCTTGCGCTTCTCCTTGAGGGTCACGTCGGCCGCCCGCACCAGCAGGTTGGTGTTGTAGGAGTTGGCGATGCCCGACAGCGACTTGATGGTGCACGGCGCCACGATCATGCCCTCGGTGAGGAAGGAACCCGAGGAAACCGCGGCGGCCATGTCGGCGTCGTCGTAGACGCGGTCGGCCATGGCGGCCACCTGGCCGGCGGTGTAAGGCGTCTCGATTTCAATGTTCAGCTTGCCCGCCCTGGAGATGATCAGGTGGGTCTCGTAGTTGCTCTCCTGCAGCAGGTGGAGAATGCGCACCCCGTATGTCACGCCGCTGGCGCCGGAGATGCCGATGACGATTCTTCTGGGCATGAAATCCCCTTCCCTTTCACTTCTCGCTGAGGCTTTCGGGGTGATCCCCGTCCGCCAGTCGTTCCAGTATCGAATTCAGCAGCAGGCGGCTGTTTCGCACCACCTGGTCGATGCCGTCCTGGTCCAGGTTGTCCCAGTGGATACCGGCGGTCACCACCGCGGCGGCATTGACCCGGGACGCCACGGCCAGCGCGATCTCGCGGGCCAGCAGATCTTCCTTGTGTCCCACGTAGCACAACACCGAGGCCGACGCGCTCCGCCTGGCCGGATCCTTCAGGCTGGGCCGCGGCTGGGCCGCGGCCACGGCACCGATGTGCGGCCGTTCACCGCCCCATACGGCTACCAGCACGTCGTCGCCGATGCGCCGGACGACGGCCGTCAGGTCACGGTTTCCCGTGTGTGTCTCAACGGTAAAGGTGTCCTGCTTCACTGGGTGGCCACACGCTCGATGATCTGGTACCCTTTTTCCCGGATGGCGGCCACCACGGCTTCGGGGTCTGCCGATCGGAAGCGCACGATCAGGCGGCGGACGCCGGTTTCGGGATCCTTGAGTCTGAACAGGCTGTACAGGGTCCCGCCGGTTTCGTCAACCGCCCGCACCACTTCGGCGGCCATGCGCTCGCCGCCCTGCTGTCCGCATTCCAGAGACAAGCTGGCGAGGTCCTCCTCGCCCAGGATCTGGTAGAGCGAGTCGAAGATGTCCAGATACGACACCGTTCCCGTAAGCTGGTCGCCGTCCAAAATGGGGAAGAAGCTGCGTCCGAACTTCCTGCCCTTGGCCAGGGCGGTCTCCACGGTGTCGTTGACCGACAGGGTCTCGGGTTTGCGCACCATCAGGTCCTTGACCTTCAGGCGGGTGTTGAAATAGTTGAGTTCATGGATGCTCTCGGCGGCCGTCACGCAGGAGGCCGCCTCGCGCAGGTCGCGGCGGGCCAGGATGCCCCGCAGGCGGCCGTCGTCCACCACGGGGATGAAGGGCTGTCCGCAGCTTTCGAAAACACCCAGCGCCTCGCTGGCCAGCATGTCGCTGTGAATGGTGACGGGATCCTTGCGCATCCAGTTTCTGATGATCATGACGACGATTCCTTCATTTGCGTGTAAAGCCGGTCAAACAGCGCCACGGCTTCTCGGCCGAACTCCGGTGTGTTGAGGTGCAGATCGACCTCCTCCACCGGGATTCCTGCCTTGAGCTCTTTTTTCAGGACCTCGGCAAAAACCCGGTCGGCCTCCGGGTCGTAGAGCGGCCGCCCCTCCTTGTCCAGGGAGCTCCAGCCCTTGAGGGGAATCAGCACGGCGCAGGGCGCCTGGCTGCGGTTGAGGCGCTCAGCCACGATGCGGGCCATCTGCGCCACCTCCTCGGCGCTGGTGCGCACCTCGATGCGCAGCTTGTCGATCACCGCCTGGGGGCGGTCCTTGTACTTCTCCAGCAGGGTCGCATTGCCCCCAACGCTGAGCATATCCAGCCCCGAGGGCGCCACCACCTGCGGAATGCCGCTCTCGGCGGCGGCCAGCAGGCGATCGTCGCCGGCGGCGCAGTTGCCCCCCAGCAGGGTCTCGCCGACGCCGCGGGAAACGATGTCGATGACCCCCGAAAACCACCCGTCACGGATGAGTTCATCCATGGCCCGGTCACCGCGCCCCTGTGCATGGCAGGGCACCGGGATGTAGCCGCGGTCGCGCAGGTAGTGGATGGCGGGCTCTACGGCGCGTTCGGCGAAACCGAAGGAAGTGATGGCCACCACGGGTTTGTCAAACTGCACTTTCCAGCCCGGCGACATCTCCACCATACCGCAGATGGCCCCCACGGCATTGATCAGCTGGGTCTTTAAGATGGGGTTGAGCTCCACCACGTCCACCACCGTGTTTAACATGGTGATGTCCTTGGTGCCCACGTACTTGCCCACGTACTTGGGATGTCCGGCCATGGAGGAGGCCATCAGCTTGGGCATGCCGAAGGGCATGGACTGCATGATGCTGGTGGACACCAGCGAGGAGGTGCCCCCGCCCACGCCCAGCACGCCGTGGATGCGGCCCTCCTCGAAGAGCCGACGCACGATCCTGCGGGCGCCGCGCACCTGGTTGTCAGTGGCCTTCTGGCGCTCCTGGCGGTAGAGTCGGCGCACCTCGTCGATCTTCAGGCCGCCGGCCTCGGCCACCTCCTCGCAGGTGATGTCGCCTTCGAAGAAGGGCTCCTGTTCCATGGAAAAATCCAGCAGGATGGCGTCGTGCCCCCGCGACTCGATGAGTTCCTTGACCATCTTGAACTCGGCGCCGCGGGTGTCCAGGTTGGCGATGATCAGTATCGTCTTTTTCTTTTCCATAGCGTCTTTTTCGTCTGTGGGATTATTTTCCGGAGAGGATATCAAGCAATCTCCCCCTCCATTGCTTTGTGCCAAGTCCTTTCCCGATAAGTTCCCGCAACCCCGCGCCGGGCGTCTTTGGCCTTCGCTCCGATGTACATCCGGGGCGCCAGAGAAACATGCCCGGCGCGCCTTTGGCGACCTACTGCCAAAGGCGCCCGGCTTCTTTCTTTGTGCCTCGTCGCATTTATCCCTTTTGCTTTCCCCGCCGGCTACAATCCCAGCTCGGACCAGCGCGACTTGACCCGTTTTACCACCTCGGGGTCCAGTTCGATGGGAATCGGCTTTTCCTTCCATTCGTAGGGAATGGTCGCGTCCATCAGCAGCCGCCCGGTGATCTCGCGGGCGTTGATGGGCAGCGACGGGTCCAGCGGCGTGGAGCGGCCGCGCTTGATGATCTGGCAGCGATTGGGCTGGAAGCGGAAGCTCAGGGCGTACATCACCCGCGGGATGTCCCAGGGGTCGATGTCGTCGTCCACCACGATAACTGTCTTGAGCCCGTAAGCGCCCATCTCGGTGGAGATGGCGGCCGTGAGCACCTGGTCCACGTGACCGGGGTACATCTGCTTGACCGAGATGATGGCCAGAAAACGACCCGAGCCCTCGGGCGGGCAGTAGACGCCCTTCAAGCCCGGGATCTTCATGGCCAGCAGCTGCTGCCACAGGTTGGCGCCGTAGGAAAGCGCCATGGTCATGTGGGTGTCGGTCACGGCGCGGCCCACGGTGGTGCCCCAGAAGATGGGGTTGTCGCGGTAGGTCACGCATTTTACGTCGATAAAATTGCGCGGATCGGTACCCACGCCCGAGTAGTAGCCGGTGTACTCGCCGAAGGGGCCCTCGTCCATGAACTTCTCGGCGTCCACCTCGCCCTCCACCACGATCTCGGCGTGGGCCGGAATCGGCAGGTCTACGGTCTCGCCGCGCACCACCTCCACAGGTTCTCCGCGCAAGGCGCCGGCCACGTCGTACTCGGAAACGAAGGCCGATACCCGCGCCGCTCCCAGGATGAACAGCAGCGGGTCGCAACCCACGATGGAGGCCACCGGCATGGGCTTGCCCATGGCCTGGTACTTCTTGAGCATGATGTCGGCGTGCTTGCCTTTGATGAACTGGGTGCCGATCTTGTCCTTGCCCAGCAGCTGGCTACGGTAGGTGCCCAGGTTGATCCAGCCGCTGTCAGGGTCTTTGGTGATAATGAAGTGGGCCGTGCCGTAGAAACGCCCGCCGTCCATGGGGTAGTACTTGGGAACCGGAAACTTGAACAGGTCCACCTCGTCGCCCATCATCTTGTTCTGCTTGCAGGGGGCGTCGGCGGGATCGATCTCCTTGGGCGGCAGCAGGTTCTCGCCCAGCTTGGCCCAGGCCTCGTAAAGGTCTCCCAGGCTGGAGTCCTCGGGCTGGCCCATGATCACCGCCAGCCGTTCGACCGTGGTGCACACACTGGTGATCACCGGAGTGTCATAGCCCTTGACGTTTTCAAACAGCAGCGCCGGACCGCTCTGCTCCTCATTGAGCTTGGCGATGTGGGAAAGCTCCAGGTTCCAATCCACCTCGGCCTTGATCCGTTTCAGCAGTCCCTTCTCTTCGCAGACCGCCACAAAATCCCGCATGTCCTTCATGTAGTGGCTCCTTTCGTTATTTAAGGTATCAGATGTCAGGTTTGGAGGTTCAGGTAATCTTCTTGCCGGCCACCAGGCCCGCCACGATGTGCTCCAGGGCCGATTTGCGCGGCTTGCACACCGGCTCGACCTTTTTGGTGCTCCACACGGTCTCCGGACGGCTCTGAAGGATCATCACCCGGCCGGCGGCCGGCAGATCCTTGTCAATGGCCCACTCGATGTCCATGGGCTTGCCGTAGTGCTTCTCAATAAGCTTGCCGATGCGCGCCAGCGCGACCACGTCATCGTCGATGATGCACTGGTTGGTGCGCCGCTCCTCGGGGATCTCGTGGCGCTCCACGGCATGGGTTTCGGGGTTGACGGTGTACAGGCACTCCTTGGCCGAGATGGTGCGTTTGGTAATTTCCATGGTCACCTTGTCGACCACGAAGTGATCCGGCGTGCACTCGCCGGAAACCACGCTCTCGCCGAAGCCCCAGTTGGCATCGATGACGATGGTGGAGGTATCGCCGCTGGACGGGTTCAAGGTGAACATGACACCCGCGGTCCAGGAGTTGACCATTTTCTGGATGCCCACCGAAATGGCCACCTTTTCGTGGTCGAAACCCATCTTGGCCCGGTAGGCCATGGCCCGCGGCGTGAACAGGCTCGACCAGCATCTGCGCACATGGGCCAGGATGTCGTCCATGCCGCGGATCCACAGAAAGGTGTCCTGCTGACCGGCGAAGCTGGCGCCGGGCAGGTCCTCGGCCGTGGCGCTGGAGCGCACCGCGGCCGGCACCGCCGGCACCCGGCTGCGCTTGGACAGCCGCCGGTAGAACTCGCCGATGTAGTCCTCGATGTCTAAGCTGACAGGCGTGGACTCGATGAGGGCACGGATGCGCCGGCTGGCCTCCTCGCCGGTGTCGGTGTCATCGGGGCGCACCGTGCCGGCGATGCGGATGATCTCCTGCCGGATACCGCCCTCATCCAGGAACCGCTGGTAGGCCTCCGTGGTCACCGCGAAACCGGGCGGTACGGGGATGCCGGCTTTGAGCAGTTCGCCCAGGCTGGCGTTCTTGCCCCCTACCAGGGGGATGGACTCAAGGTCGCACTCCTGGAACCAGCGTACGTATTGCTTGCGATCTTTCACGATGCCTCCTCGCTATACCCGGTCCAGGAGCGTGATCTTTCCAGTGTCGCCGTCCACGCGGATCTTCATGCCGGTCTGCAGAATGGTGGTGGCCTGGCCGGTGCCCACTACGGCGGGCATGCCGTACTCGCGGCAAACGATGGCCGCATGGCACATGATACCGCCCACGTCTGTGACGCAGGCCTTGATCTTCTGAAAGGCCGGCGCCCAGGAGGGAGAGGTAGTGGGCGCCACCAGGATCTCGCCGTCGGCCAGCTTGTTGATGTCGTCCACCGAACGGCACACGCGCGCCACGCCCTCCGCCACGCCCGGCGAACCGGCGAAGCCGGTGAGCTCGGTGACCTTGTCCGGGTCGCCGATCTCGCGCAGCTTGGCCCAGGCCGCCATGGACTCGTTGGTGATGCCCCAAAGCACGATGGTGAACGGCTCGGCGATGGTCTCGGGCGGCGTTCCCACGGCCGGCGGGGGAGTCCACTGCTTGAATTTCTCGTAGACACCCTTGCGCCAGGCGATCTCGGGTGGCCAGTGCAGCGGCCCGTAGCCCTTGGTGCCGGTGGCCCAACTGGTCACCAGGTCCCACAGGGCGTCCTTGATCTCGCTGCGGTTAAGGAACCAGATGTCCTCCACCTCCGCGATAAAGCCGTGGTCTTTCATGATACGGGCCACGTCACGCATCTTGTTCCAGAAGATGGAGTGAAACCAGTGCTCCACGTAAAAAAGGTGGTTCTCCACGTACGGAAAGACCAGCTTGGCGGTGCCCTGCAGCTGATCGAAGGTCTGGCGGTCTTCGTCGGTCTTGAGCAGCGCCCGGTACTCGCGGGTGATCTCCTCGCGCTCGGCCTGGATGCGCTCCAGCGGGCGGTCGATGGACAGGCCCTGCTGGAGCTTTTCGATGTAAATGCGCATGGAGTTCAGGGGTACGTTCAGGTCGTCGTTCCAGCTCAGGTCATGGTGATACCAGCCGGTGCCGGTGGAGACGTAGAACCAGGGGTCCTTGGCGTTGTCCCAAGCCTCCAGCCACTTGCGCCCGTTTTCCGACTTGCTCAGGCGACGGACCACTTCGTCGATATCGGCGTCGGTGCCGATTTCACCATCCACTTTCAGCTCGATGGCCAGCTTGGCCAGTTTTTTCAGCTCCTCGTCGGGCTGGTACATGATGACATCGATGCCGCCCACCATCTGGGTGATGCGCTGCAGGGGAATGTCCGGGAAGGCCTTGGTACAGAAATCCACGAAGGTAACGTAGGCGGCGTAGCCAAGGTTCAGGAATTCGAAGTGGTACTGCCAGCACAGGATGCCCAGGTCGATGAGCCGGTCGTAGTCTTTCAGCAGATGATATCCGCTGGAGGTGCCCGCGCCCTCAGTGACCACCGACATGTCCTCTATCTCCGGCAGGGGCTTGATCTCGATCTGTTTGAGCTCGGAGATGATCTTTTTCATCTTCTCTTCCCACTGCCCGGTGAGCTTGTCCCAGTTCTGGTAGTAATAGCCGGCGCGCTCCATGAACAGCGGGATGCGGTTTTCCACTTCCTTGGGGTCGGTCACCGGGACCGGCGTGATGTAGACATTGCCGTTGATGATGCGGTGGTCGACGCCTAGGGCGGGGGGAACCATAAAGATGCGCGTGTTGTACTGCGAAAGGGCAAGGAACCAGGCCTCGTCCCATATGATGTCAAAGGGATACATGGGTTCCGGGTAGTGCAGGGCGTCGTTGAACCAGAACATGTTCTCTTCGTACTTGCGCCGTTCGGGGTCGTCGGTGCTGAAGCGGTAGTGGTAGGGGTACATGCGCTCCCAGCCTTCGGTGCCGGGAATGGTCTCTACTTCGTGGGGACTGAGGAACTTGTTGTCGGCCATAGTCTACCTCCTCCTGTCAGTTTGGCGGGAAAATGGGGGAACCGCAGTGAAAATGGTTTATTTTGTATGAAATATTCAACCCGACGCTGTCAATTTAATTAAATTTATGGTATCCATCAGAAAATCTGATAGTTTGTTCGATGCCATAACCAAAAGTTAGCCAACCGGGCCGCTGCACCGGCAGAAACATCCCGGATTCACCGTGTTTTCCGGCTCGGCCGAAGCCCCCTGCCAGGAGAAGGGCCATGCTCAACCTCAACCAGCTGCGCGCCTTTTACCACACCGCCCGGCGGCTGAACGTCACCCGCGCCGCCCGAGATCTGTGCATCACCCAGCCGGCGGTCACCGCCCAGATCAAGGCCTTCGAGGCCGGCACGGAACTCAAATTCTTCCGCAAGCGGGGCCGGCGCATGCACCTGACCAGCGAGGGGCGCACGGTCTACGAATACGCCGTGCAGCTGTTTGAAATCGAGCAGAAGATTGAAAACGCCATCGAGGAGATGCGTGCGCTCAAGAGGGGAGTCCTGCGGGTGGGCACCACCAAGACCTACGCCCGCTACTTCATGCCGTCGCTGATCAGCAGCTTCCACCAGAGCTATCCGCACATCAAGATCACCCTGGACGAGGGCAGTTCCCTGGACATGATCCACAGCCTGCTGGAATTTGAAAACGAAGTGGCGGTGGTGGCCCAGGCATCGGAAGACCCGCGCATCGCTTTCGTTCCCTTCAGCCGGGAGGAGTTGGTGGTCATCCTGCCGCCGGGCCACCGGCTGGCCGGCGGCCGCGCGGTCGCCTTCCGCGAGCTGGCCGGCGAACCTTTCATCATGAAAGAGACTGGCTCCGGCACCCGCAAGGTGGTCAACGACCTGTTTCGGCGCCACGGTTTCAGCCCCAACGTATTGATGGAAACCGGCAACAACGAGTTCATCAAGCAGCTGGTGAGCCGCGGCGAGGGGGTTTCCATACTGGTGCGCGCCTGCGTGGCGCTGGAACTGGACAGGGGACAGCTGGCCACCGCGAGCCTCTCCGGAAACCCGCCCCTGCTGGACGTGAGCCTGGCACGGCTCAGGGATCAACCGCTCTCCCCGCCGGCCCGCGCCTTCGACGACATGCTGGCCCAGCTCTACACGCGCGACGCACCCCCGCGGGACATCGGGTCGCTCATGGCGCGCATCCTGGCGGGGCAGTCCGTCAACCAGGCACAGGGGCCGACGCCGGCAAGAGGCGGAAGGCCGAAAGGGTGACGGCAAACGCCCTGCCGATGCCGGCCGAACACCCGCCCCGCGGGGAATGCGCCGCTGACCGCGGGCGGCTATTTTTTTCCGTTGTCGACGGTAATCGGCCCCTTTTACAGCGCGTAGCGCGTCAGGCCTGCGATGTCGTGTATGGCCCGCTTGCGCATCCGTGCATTGCGGTGGGACGTGACGGCCTTGGGGACGAGGCGCAGGTGGCCGGAAGCCAGGCACGACCGGTTGCCCGCAAATGGGATATTTTTACCCACAAAACGCGTGCGCACCCGAATATGCGTTTACAAAATACCCACCATCGCGTATCATCCGCCTGTAATTCAGCTCTCGCTGCGTGTCACGGTCCTGAAATCAACAGTATTATTCCGCGGGCCTGGCCAAAGCCAACCATCGTTGACGGCTCCCGGCCGATCGTTTGCAGCGCAGCGGGCGTCCGGGTTCCAAAAGAACAGGATTGCTTCGGCGGCGCACGGAATCGTGCCCGTATGCGGCCTCTTTCATGACGACGAATTCCGTCCAGAGAAACATACCCCGCCAGCCGGTTTCCATCTGGCTGATCCTGGCGGCCGTTGCACTGCTGCTGCTCATCGTGGCCGTGCTGTCGGTGCGCAACTATCACCAGGAAAAGCGCTATCAGTCCCAGATCCTCAGTGAAAAGGGCGCCGCCCTGATCCGTGCGGTGGAAGCCGGCGCACGCACGGGCATGATGGGCATGATGTGGGGCGGCAAACAGGTCCAGTCGCTGCTGGAAGAGACCGGCCGCCTGCCCCACGTGCTGTACCTGAGCGTTGTCGATTCCAGCGGCAGGGTGCTGGCGCACAGCGACCCGCAGAAAGTCGGCCGCCTGTTGCGGCCCGGCTTCTCCCTGCAGCGGCTGGCGCCGGGGGCCAGCCCCCGCTGGCACATGGTCGTGCTGCCCGACGGGCGCAGAGCCTTCGAAGTCTACCGTTTTTTCCGGCCCTTCCCGAAAGACGCGCAACGCTGGCATCAGCGCATGTCCGATAGGATGAAGCGCCGCGGCATGGGCCACCTGCCCGAAAACGACTGGTGCTTCGGACCCGACCGCCGCGCCAAGCGGCAAATTATCCTGGTGGGCCTTGATCCCACGCCGTTCGAGTCCGCCCGTCGTGAAGATATCCGCAATACCCTGGTCGTTTCGGCCGTGCTGCTGCTGCTGGGCGTGGGCGGTTTCATGGCGCTTTTCTGGGCCCAGAGCTACCGCGCCACCAAGCGCCAGCTTCAGGACACCAGCGCCTTTGCCGACGAGGTGGTCACTTCCCTGCCGGTGGGCCTCATCGCCACCGACCGCCAGGGGCGCATCGCCTTCGTCAATGCCGCCGCCGGAAATATCGGCGGGTTTGACGCCGAAAGCATTCGCGGGCGCCGGCCCGAAGAAGTGCTTCCCGAGGTCCTGTGCCGCCTGATCGCGGCGGCCGACAGCGGCGACACCGTGCTCGAACGAGAAGTCGAGTGCCGTTTTGCCGATGACCGCCGGGTGCCCCTCAGCGTCTCGGCCTCGCGCATCGTCAGCGAAGCCGGCCATTTCGTGGGGCACATCCTCATCCTCCGCGACCTCGGGGAAGTCAAACGGCTGCAGGATGAGATCCGGCAAAAGGAAAAGCTGGCCGCCCTGGGCAGCCTGTCGGCCGGTGTGGCCCACGAAATCCGCAACCCGCTCAGTTCCATCAAGGGGCTGGCCAGCTATTTCGGCCAGAAATTCGCGGCGGGCAGCAGCGACCGCGAGGCCGCCGAGGTCATGGTGCGGGAGGTGGAGCGGCTCAACCGGGTGGTCAGCGAACTGCTGGACTTCGCGCGCCCTTCGGAGCTCAGCCGCCGCCGGACGGACCTCGCGGACGTACTGCGCCACTCCGTACGCCTGGTGCAGCAGGATGCCGGAATGCACGGCATCGGGATACGGCTTTCCATTGCCGAAGATCTGCCGCCGCTTTCCCTGGATCCGGACCGCTTTTCACAGTGCCTGCTCAACCTCTACCTCAACGCCATCGAGGCCATGGCCGACGGCGGCCGGTTGACGGTGGCAGCGCAGGCCGCTGCGGACGGCGGTGTACAGATATCGGTCACGGACACCGGCATGGGCATCCCCGAGGAAAACCGTTCCAAGATCTTCGACCCCTACTTCACCACCAAGACCACCGGCACGGGCCTGGGGCTGGCCATCGTGTACAAGATCATCGAGGCCCACGGCGGAACCATCAGCATCGAGGACGCCCCCCGCGGCGGCACCCGGTTCACCGTCTATCTTCCGCCGCAGCCGCCGCAAGGAGAGAAGAGCAACCCATGAAGGCACCGAACAACGCAGCCATCCTGGTCGTGGACGACGACCCCGGACATCGGACCACCCTGCAGACCATCGTGCGCAGCTGGGGATACCGCGTCGATACCGCCGATGACGGCGGCGTCGCCGTGGAGAAAGTGCGCCAGGGGCCCTACGACCTGATTCTGATGGACGTGCGTATGGCCGCCATGTCCGGTATTGAAGCCCTGCAGCGCATCAAGGCTTATAACCCCGCCATTCCTATCCTGATCATGACGGCTTACTCCTCGGTGGAATCGGCGGTGGAGGCGCTCAAATCCGGGGCCTACGACTACCTGACCAAGCCGCTTGACTTCGAGGTCCTCAAGCTGACCATCGAGCGCGCGCTGGAGCACACCGAACTCAAGGAGGAAAACCGCGCCCTGAAGCAGCAGCTCCGGTCGGGTTTCGACATGCGCAGCATCATCGGCAAGAGTCCCGCCATGAAGGCGCTGCTGGAGATGACCGCCATGATCGCGGCCTCGGAGGCCACCGTGCTGATCACCGGCGAGAGCGGTACGGGCAAAGAACTGATCGCCCGGGCGATCCACTACAACAGCGAACGCCGCGACAAGGCCCTGGTGGTGGTCAACTGCGCCGCCCTGACGGACACGCTGCTCGAGTCGGAGCTGTTCGGCCACGAACGGGGCGCATTCACGGGCGCGGACCGGCGCCGGGAGGGGCGTTTCATGCAGGCCGACGGCGGTACCATCTTCCTGGACGAAATCGGGGAAACCAGCCCCGTCATGCAGGCCAAACTGCTGCGCGTCATTCAGGAAAGGGAAATCCAGCGCGTGGGCGGCGACAACCCCCTGAAGGTCGACGTACGCATCCTGGCGGCCACCAACCGCGACCTGGAAAAAGCCGTGGCCGACGGGCGCTTCCGGGAAGACCTGTACTACCGGCTCAACGTGGTCGCCCTGCACATGCCGCCGCTGCGCGAGCGCGTCGACGACATCCCCCTGCTGGCCCAGCACTTCTTGCGGCAGTACTCCCGCAAGAACCGCAAGGCCGTGCGGGGTTTCACACCGCTGGCCATGGACATGCTGCTCAAATACAACTGGCCCGGCAACGTGCGTGAACTGGAAAACGCCGTGGAGCGCGCCGTCATCCTGCTCACCGGCGACCTGATCAGCGAAAAGGAACTGCCCCTTAGCGTCACCCGTCCCTACCAGGGGGCGCCCGATACACCGGGCGAGATCCGCGGGGCACCTTCCACGAAACCGCTGCGCTCCCTGGATGAAGTCGAAAAGGAAGCCATCCTGGCCGCCCTGGAGGCCGCCGGCGGCAACAAGAGCGAGGCCGCCCGCCGCCTGGGCATCAACCGCAAGACCCTGCACAAGAAGCTGCGCAGCTACGGCGTATCGTAAAAACCGGCCGACCACCGGCACACCCACCGCCCAACTGTCCCTGTTTTACCCACCCTGGCAAGACTTCCGACACGCATGTGCGTAATTCGTACCCATGTCGGCATGCACGTGGCCATGCCCGACAAAAGTTTCTTTTTTGCTTTAATTCAGGAAGTTATAAAAATTAGGGGCGTTCCCCGGCGCATTGGCACACCTGTTGCTGAATTCAATGCTGAAATACCGGGAAAACCGATGGTTTCAAAAACCACTTTCCACACACAACCGTTCAAAGGAGGGTTCAACATGCAGGCAAGCAAGAGAAAAACCAGTGTCATCGTGATCCTGAGTGTACTGGCCATCGTCGCATTCGGCACTTACGCTTTCGCCGACTGGGGTATGGGCTACGGCCATCGCATGGGAATGCACGGCAGCGCCATGGGATATGGCTGCCCCGGGTGGAACGGCAACGGCTCCAACTGGCAGGGCACCTACGGCCCCGGCTATCGCAGCAACCTGACGCCGGACCAGATCAAGGCCCTGGACGAGGCCCGCAGCGCTTTCTTTAAAGAAACCGAGTCTATCCGCCAGGACCTCTACGCCAAGAACCTGGCGCTGCGAAGCGAGCTGGCCAAACCTGATCCGGACTCCGCCAAAGCGGCCGAACTGCAGAAAGAGATTTCGGAGCTGCGCGCCCAGCTCGACCAGAAGCGCATCGACCACATGGTCAAAATGCGTAAAATCGATCCCCGGACCGGACGCGGTTTCGCCGGCGGCTACGGCCACGGATCCGGGCACGGCGGCGCCTACTGCGCCTGGTAGGAAACAGTCACCCGTCGACACAACACCTCCCACAGGAAACGACCCACCGCCGTATCCTGTGGGATCTTTTTCAGGAAATCTTCTGTTCCCGGATGCCGGAATAAACGGCCTTGCAGATTCCCGAAACGCCGCCCTTCAACCCCTCGGGATTCTTGAACCCCTCCGAGTCCCGGAGGTATTCAAGATACTGGAAAGCGTCCAGGGATTTCGGCGCCCCCTGATCCCCGTCCGGGGAAACGACCTTGAAAAGCCAGCCCCGGCCATAGGGATCCGCAACAACGTGCTGTGGATGCCGTTTGGCCTCGTCATTGAAAAAAACGGTTCCTGCACGAGGCGTCTCGATGTAGAGAATCTTCCCCGTGATGGCGAACATCACGGCGGTGCCGCGCCCCACCGTCCGGCCGTCCTCAAAAAGCCACTCCGCCTCGCTGAACCCACCGGCCAGGACAAGAAAAGGTTCCGTCAAGCCAAAAAGCACATCGGGTCCCTCCGGCTTTGCCCACAACCCCTCTTTTGCAAAGTAGCGTCGGTCTTCGGGAATCTCGACCCGCCGACCCAGAAACTTTTCAACAACCGGCATGGTTTTTCTCCTTGCATTTGATGGCGGTCTGCCTATCTATCGTCACGCCCAATGGAAAATGTCAAGAATCCGTTTGCGCATCCCCCCCGTCCAAGGCCGAGCGTATCCCCGACACCGGGGGGCATTCCCCCCTGAAAAGAGAAACCGAATCATCTTCCGCGCGCGCCTTGACACATTGCCGCACGGTTAATAAAGTTTGTTTTTCAAAGTCCGGGGATCGGCGATCAGAAATGTACAGAATCCGCAAAGGGGTATACTTTCAATGGGCAACACGACCGCAAAAGGACTCATCATCGTAAATACCGGAAACGGAAAGGGAAAAACCACGGCCGCGCTTGGTCTGGCACTGCGGGCGGCCGGACAGGGATTGCGGGTTCTCATCCTGCAGTTCATGAAAGGCCAAAAGAATGTCGGCGAATACAAGGCGCTTCAGAAAACGGCACTGCCCATTACTATCCGCCAGCTGGGAAGAGCGGGGTTTGTACACAGCCGGGCCTGTGAAACACTGGATATCGCCAAGGCTTACAGGGGACTGGATCTGTTTCGCGAGGCACTGGCCGCCAATGAATACGACATGATCATCCTGGACGAAATCAACGTGGCGGTTTCATTCGGGTTGCTGGAAATCGAAGACGTCCTGTCGGCACTGGCTTCCCGGCCGGAGAACACCCACGTGGTGCTCACCGGCCGCAATGCCCATGAAAAAGTCGTAGCCATGGCCGACCTGGTGACGGAAATGCGGGAAGTCAAGCATCCTTTCCAGAAACACATCAAGGCCCAGAAGGGCATCGAGTTCTAATCATCTCCCTCTTGCCAAAACCATCCCCATCCGGACGAAAAATCAACCCCGGGACGATTCAACCGGACGGCTGTTTGTTATATTGTACTGGCCGGACCTAAAACAGGGGGCCGACGGAGGACGGCAGCCGCCGTCATCACCGATTTCGTGGTCGGGGGATGCACATGGCCCAGCAAGAGAGGAAACGTTTCATCTACCGGACCCGGGGCGTGTGCCCCCCGGAAATCCACTTCAGCATCGAGGGAAGCTGTCTGCACGCCGTACGGTTCGTAGGCGGCGGGTGCCCCGGAAACGCCGAACTGGTCTGCCGCTTGATCCGCGGCCGCCCCGTCCGGGATATTCTGCCGCTGCTCGACGGCATCGAATGCCGCGACGGCACCTCCTGTCCCCGCCAACTCTCCGAGGCGCTCACCCGGGCCATGGACGGCGGGCTCGCGCCGGCGGACTCCTTTCGCCTGGCATGCGACGAGGCGCCCCGCAGCGCCGTAGCCCTGATCGGTGAACTCGGCGGGGACATCGCCGCCCTGGAAAGAATCATTGCGGCCGCCGGTCGCAGGGGCGTGCAAGCGCTGTATTGCCTCGGCAATCTCACCGACGGCAGATCGTCCTGCCGGGAACTCGTCAGAACGATTCACCGGCACGGCATCTTCGCCGTTCTGGGGGAACGGGACTGGCGCTGTGCCTGTCAGGCGGGCAACGGGGCCCAGCCGAGCATGCCGCCCCGGGACCGCGACCGGCTGGCCCAGATGCCCCAAGTGCTTCGCTTCACGATCGGGGACCGATGCGGTGTCGCCTTTTTTGGGGCGTATCTCCAGCAATTGCCGGGCTACTCCGACTTCGAACCTTTCGCCCTGGAAATGAACATGGTATGCGGACTGACGGATTTCATGCGCGATGAAAACGTCCTGCCGGCTCTTGCGGCCATGACGCCCCAATTCGAGGCCGATGTCATCGTGTTCAGCCAGAGCCGCCAGTGGATCCACCGGCAGGTCGGCGGGCGGCACTTTATCGGCACAGGCCCCGCCCTCGACGGGGGGCGGACCGCCTGGGGCCTTCTCCGGGCGGCCGGCGACAAAATCGACTTCTCCGTCGAAAACGCAGATTGAACAGAAAGGAGCCGACCATGGACGAGCCCGTGGTGGTGGATGTGCTGCTCACCGATTTCAACCAGTGAGTGGCGTGTGTCTACATGGCAGAATCGGTAAAGGTGTTACCGAAAGACATACAGCAGCTCATCGATGTCCATGAATGGGACATGCGAACCCGCGAGGGGGTCCAGCGTTTCCGCGAGCTGAAGGCCCGGTCACTGCCCTCCGTGGCCCTGGACGGGGACCTGGTGTACGAAGCCCTGATCCCCATGCAGGAGGAACTCATCGCCGAAATTCGACGACGCCACCGGGAAAAAAATGCGAAGGAGTGACATGTTTCTCGAGGATGTCAACATCGAAGGATTCAAGTCTTTTTCCGAAAAAACCGAGATGGCCTTTCAGCCCGGCATCGGTGTCATCATCGGCAACAACGGCGTTGGCAAGTCCAACATCCTGGATGCCATCGTCTGGGCCCTCGGGGAAGACGACCTGGAGCGCATCCGCTGTTATGAGCCCCGCGAGCTGTTCTTTGCGGGCAGCGACGCCTACCCGCCGGCCGAGGTCATCCGGGTGGAACTCAACTTCAAATCCGAAGACCGCCGGGAGGCCCCGGTATTTCAGATCACCCGCGAGATGGACCGGCAGGGCACGAACCGATTCGTCTTCCAGGGGAAACCCCTCGACCGCGCGGCCTTGCGCCGACGCCTGGCGGAACTGGGCCTGGGTCAGGCCCTGCAGACCATCATTCGCCAAGAGCACATCAACGACATCCTGCTCTCCGATCCCGGGGCACGTTTCGAGATGATTCGGGAGCTTCTGGGCGAAACCGCGGGGCCGGCCCCCGAGGGGTGCCTCATGGAAGAAGTTTTCCCCCTTTTCCGGCGCTACATGTCCTACCTGATGCCCCTGGCCGAAGTTCGCTTCGACCTTCACGGCGAAAACGGCGGACGGCGCTTCGACATTCAAACCACCCTGCCCGGCAACCGGGTGCGCCGTGTCCATCAGCTGTCCGGCGGCGAAAAATCGGTCACCAGCCTGGCACTGAAACTGGCGCTTTTCAGCCGGCTGCAAAGCCCCTTTTACCTGCTTGACGAGGTGGAGCCGGCGCTGGATTACATCAACCACAAATCCATGCAGGCTTTTCTCAAGGACGTGGGCGGCGAAAAACAGCTCATCATGATTACCCACCTGCGCAGCACCATCGACCTGGCCAACACCCTCCACGGCGTTCGCACACGTTTCGACGGATCTTCCTTCATGAAATTCTACTTCGTCATGGACGAACGCCTGCTGCGCCTCTACAAGTGCTGCTAGATTCGGGCAAACCGCTGGCCCGGGCCATGGGGGGGCCTGCGGCAGGGTGCCGACATCAGCCGCTAACAACGCAGGCCTTCAGGCGCTGCAGGATCTCATCGGGGTCGACGCCCCAGGCGATGAAAACCAGACGGGTTTCGCCGACCGCTTCCCAGGGCAGAAAATCGCTCCTGCCGCCCACATGATTGAGCATCACGGTCCTGTCCCGGAAGCGCAGCGGGCCCTTTATGCGGAACACTTCCCACGGCAGTTCCTGCATGAAGCGCTCGAAGGCAGCCTCATCCAGGGGGTGGGGCGTCTCGAATGTGAACGATATGAAATCATCACCGCGGGCCGGCACAGGTTGCGGCCCGGAGGTGTCGGGTGTCTTGAACATCCGTGCAAACAGGCGGGGCTTCGGAGAACGGACGTCGGCGCTGCCGGCATCCCACAGGACTTGCGGATCGATGCGGCAGTGAACGGTCGGCACCACGCGGGCCTGCGGGAAGGTTTCGTGAAGCTGCGCCAGAAAGGCGGGGACCCGGTCCTTTTCCACCAGGTCGATCTTGTTTAGCAAAATGAGGTCGGCCGTTTCGAGCTGGCTGAAGAACAGCGGCCCGAAAACCTCACGGGCCTGCCAGAAATCGGCATCCAGAACGGTCACGATCTGGCCGAGCTGCATGTGGCGCCCGATGGCGGCATCGTCGAATACCGAGCGGATGAGGGCGGGGTCTGCCACGCCGGAGGCTTCGATAAACACCCGGCGCGGCTGAAACCGCCGCCAGACCCGCTCGAGGGATTGCGTAAAATCCCCGCTTAGTGTACAACAGATACAGCCACTGGAGAGCTCGACGATGTCCGAACCGCTTTCTTTCAACAGAGCGCCGTCGATGCCTGCATCGCCAAACTCGTTGACCACCACCACGGTGTCCGACAGATCGGTCTGCCAGGAGAGGATCCGCTGGAGAAGCGTGGTTTTCCCAGCTCCCAGGAAACCGGAAAGCAAGACCACCCCGGCTTTCGCGGCGATAGGGGTGTCCGCGGCATCACTCATGGATTTCACCTCCCAAATGGGTGCAGCCGGTGGCTGCCCGCAGGTGCTCCTTCCGCCATTTGCCGAAAACCATAACAGCGGCCCCGGGCCGTGTCAATCCGCCCGTCTCCGCAAAACCCGGCAACCCGGCCGCGGCGCCGCATTCCAACGGGAGCCCGCTTCCGCCGAACAGCGGCGGGCGCGCCTCCGGAGGCCGACTCGGGGAAACGGACGCTGTCGTCGGAGAAGAAAATGAAACCGTTCAACTGGCAGGAAGAACTCGACAGGGACGGGCATCGCCTGGTCTTTTCCGGGCAGACCTTTGCCATGCACTGCCACCACTACAATATCAACCTGCAGAAAATGCTCGAAGAAGCGCTGGGAGAGGCGGGCGTTGCGCTGCTCTACGACGCGGCCGAGAAGGCCAGCTTCCACAATTTCGAATACCTGTTCGCCCGCTACGACCAGATCAAAACGCTCAAATCCAAACTGGAGATGGTGGCCATCATGTACCAGAACTGCGGGCTGGGGATCCTTCACTTCCGGCAGATCGGTCCCGACGGGGGCATCCTCTCCAGCCCGGCTAGCCACCACGTCACCGGTTGGCTGGCCAAACACGGAAGGCGCGAAACGGCCGGCTGCCATTTTTCCCGGGGATGGATCGGCGGCGTCATGTCGGCCCTTTTCGGCAAGCCCACGGGATACTACGACGTGCGCGAGTCCAGCTGCAAGATGAAACGCGATCGCGAATGTGTTTTTGAGATAGGAGTCCGGTAGGTGGCTATCGACGGCAACAAGATCATTCACGCGGTCATGGAGGGCAGCCGCATCCGGGAAGCCAAGGGGATCATCCCCCTGTTTGGTGTGTACCTGTCCATCCTGTCCACGATTTACTACAATCGAATCAACTTCGAATTCGAAAAGAGGATGTGCGATCTGGGCCAGGAGGAAAAAGCCCGCGCACTGCTGGTGGCCGCCGCCCAGGAGTGCGGCTACGCCACTTTCCAGGGGATCCGCAATTCCTGGGAATGGGACGAAATCGTGGTCCCCATGCTGGAGTCCAGGGAGGACCAGATCCACGGATTCACCGCCGTGGCCGTTGCATTCGGATGGGGCGATCTCCACGTGGTGGAACTGGTCCCGGAGGAAAAGCTCGTCATCCGGGTCAACGATTCCTACGAAGCCCGGGGCTACATCCGCGAATACGGCTATTCCACCGCCGGAAAATGCTACATGCTGCGCGGTGTCACAGGGGCCTTCATGGACCTGATCTATGGCGGCGAGTACCCTGACGGTTGTTTTTCCTTTCTCGCCGAAGAGCGGCGCTGCCGTGCCAAGGAGGACGGCTACTGTGAGTTCATTGCCAGAAAATCACCTCACAAATCTATCCTTTAAAACGTTTCAGGGACCTGCGCGGCAATCCTGCTGGGAAATGCTGGGCTGCGCCAAGGTTCTGTGCCCGGCCTATGGAATCCGCGGAGGTGAGTGCTGGCTGATCCCCAAAACCCACTGCGACGATACCGCCGATGACGACTTTTTCAAAAAGCTGTCCTCCTGCCTGACCTGTTCCTATTTCCGGCTCAGGGGGGAACACCACGAGCAGGGATGGAATTACTTCATCGCCGAGCAGCTGCACCGATACAACGCCAAGGCGCTGGAGCGCATCTACCAGAAGGAAGAGAGCTTCGTTGAAATCCTGAACCGAATCCCCGACGGCCTGTTCACCACCGACCGGGAATGGCGCATCACCTATTTCAACCCGGCCGCGGAAAAAATCACCGGCTTCTCGGCGTACGACGCCGTGGGCATGTTCTGCAAGGACGTCTTCAAAAACCCCATCTGCGAAACCAACTGCGCCCTGAAGCGGGCCGTGGCGGAGGGGCGCGACATCCACAACCAGGAATACGAAATCACCGACATCAACGGCAACCAGGTGCCCATCATCTGCTCCACTTCCGCCTTTCAGGACAGCCAGGGCAAGATCACCGGCGGCCTGGAGATTTTCAAGGACATCTCGGAACTCAAAAGGCTGCAGCAGGAAATCGTCCGGCGGGAAAAGAAATACCGCCGTATTTTCGAGGGCAGCCACGACATGATCTACACCTCCACCATCGAGGGCACCCTGCTAGACATCAATCAGGCCGGCATTGAAATGCTGGGCTACACCGACAAGCAGGAACTGCTTCGCCTGGGATCCGCCACCCGGCTGTACCGCAACCCGGGGGACAGGGACTATTTTATCGAGCGCATGAACCGCGAGGGCTATGTCAAGGACTTCGAGGTGGACTTCCGGAAACGTGACGGGTCCACCCTTCACGTTCTGATCTCCAGCCGACGGTACGAAAACCCCGAAAGCGGCACCATCGAATACGAAGGCATCATCAAGGACATCACCCACCGCAAGCAGACCGAGGAAATGGTGCGCCAGCGCAACCGGGAGCTGTCGATCCTGAACAGTATCGCCGTAGCCCTGAACCACACCATGGATCTGGACGACATTCTCGAAATCACCCTGAAGAAGGTTATCAAGGTCCTCAAACTGGAGCGCGGCGGACTTTTCCTGATCGACCGCCCCAACAGCACCATCCGTCTGAAGGCCCGCTACAATCTGCCAAATGTGGGAACCGGGGACCGCGACGAGGTGGTCTTCAGGGACGCCCTGCTTGAACAGTCCCTGACCCGCGAGAATGTCCGCCTGATCCCCGAAGCGGCCTTCCCCCCTTTTCAGGTG
Source organism: Desulfobacteraceae bacterium (assembly GCA_027061725.1). Taxonomy (GTDB): domain Bacteria; phylum Desulfobacterota; class Desulfobacteria; order Desulfobacterales; family JALSRD01; genus JALSRD01. The sequence continues at coordinate 5,447 of JAMOVG010000244.1, read as the reverse complement.
CGCTACCGGGCCAGCGGCTACCAGACGGATCTGTGGCTGACCTGTTTCCTGATCACCTTCAAGGGCCGCGGTGTGGGCTTTTTCGGTCTCCAGCTGCCGTCCAGACGGGTGTTCAGCCAACACGAAATCCACCTGCTGGGTTCGCTGGGCAATTTCCTGGGAGGCGCCATCGAAAACACGCAGATGATGGCCACCATCCGGCAGCACCGCCATGAACTGCGGCGGCTGACGGAAAAGCTGTTCCAGAGCCAGGAAGACGAGCGGCGGCGCATCGCGCGGGAACTGCACGACGAAGCCGGGCAGTCGCTGACAGCGGTCAAGCTGGGCCTCGACCGGCTCGAGGAGCGCCACGCCGGCAACCGCCCGGACCTCAGTGCCGAAATCCGGGAGATCCGCCGCATGATCAACCGTACGGCTTCGGAAATCCGGCGCCTGTCCTACCACCTGCACCCCACCATGCTGGTGGATCTGGGGCTGGAACCCGCCCTGAACCTCTATTTTCGAGAGATCCGCAAGCACTCGGGCCTGGAGATCGAGTTTCACATGGTCGGTTTCGATCAGCGCCTGAACGCGGACATGGAAACGGTTCTCTACCGTTTCAGCCAGGAGGCGCTGACCAACACCCTGAAGCATTCCGGGGCGGAGCGTTTCACGCTCTCCATCATCAAGAGCTACCCCAAGATTATCTTCCAAGCCGAGGACGACGGCACCGGTTTCGACACGCGCGTGGTCGGCCGGGACCGGCAGTCGCTGGGCCTGCTGGGAATGCGCGAGCGGGTTTCCCTGCTGGGCGGCAGGTTTCTTCTCAGGAGCCAGCCGGGCAAGGGCACCCGGATTCGAATCGAAATCCCCGTCAAGAAAGAGCTGATCCATGAAGCAACCTATTCGCGTACTGCTGGTTGACGATCATACCATCGTGCGGCAGGGGCTCGCCCGCCTGCTGGAGGAAAAGCCCGAGCTGAAAGTCGTCGGCGAGGCCACCAACGGGCACACGGCCATCGAAAAGGCCAAAAAGCTTCAGCCGGATGTCATCATCCTGGACATCGCCATGCCGCGCATGAACGGCATCGAGGCCGCCAAGCGGCTGCGCAAACAGCTGCCCGCCGCCAAGATCCTGATCCTTTCGATGTACTCCCACGAGCACTATATCCACGAGCTTCTGGAGACGGGCATCTCGGGCTATCTGCTCAAGGATTCCAGTGGGCGCGACATCATCAAGGCCATTCACGCCGCCATGAAAAACGAGACCTTCCTGAGTCCCTCCATCTCAAAAGTGCTGGTGGAAACCTATCGTTCACCCCGCAAGAGCTCCCCGCGCACAGAGCGCTACAAGAAGCTGTCCGACCGGGAGAGGGAAGTCTTCCAGCTGATTGCCGAAGGGCACTCCACCCGCCAGATCGCGGACATGCTGTGCGTCAGCATCAGCACCATCAAGTCCCACCGCTCCAACATCATGGAAAAACTGGACATCGACTCGCCGGTCAAACTGATTCGTTTCGCCATCCGGCTGGGTCTGGTCGATCCGGACCTGTAATCTCCCCGACGCAACGATTCACCCGCCGCCACGGCCTCCAGCGGGCCCGCAACCAACCACTGGCCCCTGCAAAAATCAACTGACCCGACCCTGCAAATCATCCTTTGGACGATATTCAAACCGTTTTGGCTCCGCTACTATTCCGCTTGGCTGGAGGCGGTGTTTCCGGATGTTTCCGATTGGCGCGTAAAAGGGGGGAATCGATACCGGTTTTTACTTCAAGAGAGGAGGGAACGATGTTTCGACTGGAAACCGAGCAAAAGGTATGTGAAGTCGGGGGGGTCAAATTCGGCGGTCAGCCCGGAGAATACCCGTGTGTCTGCGTCAGTTCCATTTTTCAGAAAGGTGATCGGGTCTTCGAGGGCAAGCGCAAAGAGGGGTTCAACGAGAAGCGCGCCGAAGAGCTTCTCAAGACACAGGACCGCCTGTCCCAGGAAACCGGCGTTCCGGGCATGGCCGATATCGTGGCCAACACCGGCGAAGAGTTCAAGCGCTTCATTGATTTCGTGACGTCCGTCAGCGACATGCCCTTCTGCATCGACGCCTGGGTGATGAAGCCCAAACTGGAGGGGGCGGCCTACTGCGCCGAGAAGGGCCTGCTGGACCGCATGTTCTACAACAGCCTGACCGTCTGGGAGCAGGACCTGGAGACCGAAATTCGTGAAATTTCCCAGATGGGCGTCAAGCACGTCCTGCTGGTGGCATTCGACCAGGAAGACCAGATGCCTTCGGGGCGCATCAGCGGCACCCAGAAACTGCTGGATGCCATCGAAAAAGCCGGCGCCGAGTTCGAGAGCATCTTCGTCGACACTTCGGTGATGAACGGGCCCGCGACGGCTTTCTGCGGGGTGGCCAACCGCATGATCAAGGAAAAGTGGGGTTTCCCGGCGGCCAGCGCCCCCAGCAACGGTTCCTACATGGATCTCAAGCGCTTTAAAGACATGTGGGGATTCAAGGGCTGGTCGTCCACGGACGCCGCGCTGGAAGCCCTTTCGGCCTTCTGGTACCATGACATGATCTTTTCAGGGCCCATGGCCGGTGCGACCCGCATTCTTCCGGCCGTCGCCGAATCCGAAGCGTTTCTGGCCACCGCCGTCTTCGCCGAAACCAAGCAGTTGCCCAAGGACCCCAATCACCCCCTGTTCAAGCTGTTTCCCGACTTCGTGGAGCAGCTCAAGACACTGGCGGGCTGAAGAGGGGGCGCTGGTTCCCGCTGCTTCAACGCATTTGCCCCACCGGCCGTCCGGCGCGTTCGCGCAAACCGGGAACCGCGGACGGCGGGCCGGGGAGACCCGGGGGCGGCATGGTCCGTCACCAGACTTCAGAAAGGAGTTTTTCGCCATGGCAGAGTTGACACCCAAGGAACGAGTCCTGCGCTTTTTCAACCGCGAGCCCATTGACACCATGCCTTTTTTCAGCGGCATGGGCATGGTGCTGATGCCGGCCATCAAGAAACTGGGATACAAATTCCCCCAGGTGCACGTGGACGCCGAGAAACTGGCGCGGTCGGCCATCGAATCGGCCCGCATGTTCGACCTGGATTCCATCGTGGTGCCCTTCGACATGTGCTGGGAATCCGAGGCCCTGGGCAATACCATCAGCCTCTACGAGGATTCGGAGGACATCCTCTACCCCACCATTCCCGAAAAGAAGTGGAAAGTGCTGGAAGACGTCCAGATCACCGACGACGACATCGAAAACATCATGACCCGCGGCAGGATGCCGCTGATTCCCGAGGCCATCAAGATCATCAAGAAAGAAGCCCCGGAATACCCGGTGGGCGCCTGGCAGCTGGGTCCTTTCACCCAGTGCGGCCAGACCATTGAACTGGACCAGGTCCTCAAGGGTGTCTTCAAGAAAAAGGAACTGGTGGCGTCCATCCTCGACCGCTTCACGGACATGATCATCGAGATCGGCAAATCCCTGCGGGCCGCCGGCGCCGACTACATCACGCTGCGTGAACCCGGGGTGGCCGCCGACCTGCTCAGCCCGCGCACCTTCAAGCAGGTCATCCAGCCCCGCCTGACGAGGATCCTGGCCGCCTGGGACTCCCCCAAGGTGCTGCACATCTGCGGCTCCACCGACCCGCTGGTGGAAATGATGAACGAGTGCGGTGCCGACGCCCTGAGTTTTGACGTCAAAAACAATATTCCCGAAACCCGCAAGAAAGTGGGTGACGACGTGATCGTATTGGGGTATTTTGACGTCTTCAAACTTCCCTGCGCCGAAGAGACCACCGTTGAGCAGGCCGTCGAGGGCATCAAGGAAAACATCACCTCCGGCGTCGATGCCATCTGGCCGGGATGCGACCTGTGGCCGGACATCAAGGAGGAAAATTTCCGGGCCATGGTGGCCACTGTAAGGGAAATGGGCGGCACACCCACCCCGGCCGTGGGCAGGCTCTGATTCGAGCGCCGCTGCACTTCGGCACGAAAGGTCTGCATTCGAGGGGAGCAACCCCGTTTCATCAACCAGCACAATGAGGAGACAGATAAATGGCATCCAAGGAAGAACTGCTCGAGAAACTGAAAAACGGTGTGATCGAATACGAGGAAGACGAGGTCAAGGAGGCCGCCCAGGAGGCGGTGGACGCCGGCTTTGACGCGCTGGAAATGATCATGGACGGGCTTGCGGCCGGCATGGAAGTGGTGGGTGAGCTTTACGACAAGCAGGAGTACTTCGTACCCGAGGTACTGATGTGCGCCGATGCGCTGTACGCCGGGCTGGACATCCTGCGCCCCCACGTACCCAAACGGGAGGGCGGACTCAACGCCCAGGTGGTCATCGGCAGCATCCAGGGTGACGTGCACGACATCGGCAAAAACCTCGTCAAGATGATGTTCGACGTGGCCGGATGGGAGGTCCACGACCTCGGCCGCGACGTGCCCCTGGAAAAGTTCGTGGAGGAACAGCTGCGCACGGACTCCGAAGTGGTGGCCATGTCCGCCATGATGACAACCACCATGCTGGGCATGAAGAAGGTCATTGCCATGATCAAGGAGAAAAACCCCAACGTGGCCATCATGCTCGGCGGCGCCCCGGTGACCAAGGATGTCGCCAACCTTTTCGGTGCCGACGGCTACGCCGAGTCGGCTGGAAACGCGGTGTCCGAAGGCATCAAGATGATCAGCCGGCTGCGCAAGATGCAGAGCAAAGAAGGCCAGTAGCGCCACCGACGGTGGCCATTGCAATCCCGGGAAGCGCGTTGGGCCTTTCCGGGGTTGCCCCTTTTTCCGATCGATCCGACGTTGGCACACCGGCCCCGCCGGCGGCACGTGGGGATGACGTTGCGGCCGACGGCAGCTGGAGGCGGTGGGTGGTTAAAACTTTCTGAGGAGGGCAACCGCGAATGGATGAAGACAAAGTGATGGTGATTTTCCAACCTTCCGGACGACGGGGGGAAGTTCCCAGGGGTATCAATATTATCGAAGCTTCCCGCCTGCTGGGAGTGGACATCGAAGCGCTGTGCGGCGAGAAAAAGGTCTGCGGCAAGTGCATCGTACGCATCGAGGAAGGACACTTCGAAAAGTACGGCATCACGTCCAGCATGGATCACGTCAGCCCATGGCAGGAAGAAGAAGACAAGTTCATCAACGAAGAGCGCAAACAGAAGGGATTCCGGCTGGGCTGTGTCGCCAAGGTGCAGGGCGATATCCTGGTATTCGTTCCCGAGGAATCCAGGGCCGGAAAGCAGGTGGTCAGCAAGGCGGCCCGGGACATCCACATCGAGCACAATCCTGCGGTGCGCACCTACTACGTGGAAGTCGATGCGCCAACCTTCGAAGAGCCCACCGCCGACTTTGAAAGGGTCTGCCGCGGCCTGGAAAGGGATTACGGCCTCAAAAATCTGACCATCGACATCTTTACCCTGCGCCAGCTGCCCAACGCCCTGCGGGAGGGCGACTGGAGCGTC
>JAMOVG010000243.1 GCA_027061725.1 Desulfobacteraceae bacterium | reverse complement strand
GACGGGCTGGCCACCGGCGGGGTCTACCAGTTCCGGGAGGTCACCGGGCGCATGAAAGCCCTCCGGGCGCTGCGGGAACGGGAAGCCTACCACCGTCGGGAGAACCGGCGCCTGCGCGCGGGTATGGGAGAGCGTTGCCGGCTCGGCGGGCTGGTTGGAAAGAGCCCGGCGATGCAGGCCGTCTATGAGGGAGTTCTGCGGGCCGCCGCCTCGGACGCTGCCGTGCTGGTCACCGGCGAACCGGGCACCGAAAGGCAGCGGGCCGCGCGAACCATCCACGACCTGAGCGATCGCAGGCAGGCCCCCTTCCGGGTGGTGGAATGCGGGGGCCTCAATCGGGAACCTCATGTGGCCTTGAGCGGCCTTGCGGAAGCGACGCAGGGGGGAACCCTTTTTCTGGATGAACCGGGCCGGGCCGACCTGGAGGCCCAGCGCCGGCTCCTGCAGGTGCTTGAAGGCGGTGCCGGGAAAGCGGGCGTTCGCCTGATCGCCGGCAGCAGCCGGGATCTCGCGGCGCTGGTGGAAAACGGCGCCATGCGCCGAGACTTTTTCTATCGCATCCAGACACTCACCATCCTCCTGCCGCCGCTGCGGGAACGCAGGGAGGACATCCCGCTGCTCGTTGATCATTTCCTCCAGGAACTCGGTAATGCCGGGGACCGGTCGCTGGTCACGGGCGACGTGCTTGGGGAAATGATGCGGCGCGAATGGCCGGGAAACGTTTGCGAGTTAAAGCAGACGCTGCAGCGTTTTCTGCATGACCGGCCGGAATCGGGTCTGGTAGAAGGCCCCTCCGCGACGGCGGCGGAACCGCTCGCGCGCGTGCTGGACGAACAGCGGGGCGACGCCTATCGCGTTGCAATGGCGCATTTCGAGAAGAGCCTGTTCATAAAGGCTCTGGAGCGTCACCGCTGGCACCGCGCCGACGCGGCCCGGACCTTAGGGCTTCCGTTGCGAACCTTTTACCGGAAGATGAATCGTCTTGGCCTGAGCAGGCGCAAATAGTGTCGACTTTGGCGCAAGGCAGGCGGCCTGGGCTGCGAAGATTGTGCCCCACGGGAAGTGTCATATATGGCAGAAAGGCTATCCGCTGTTTCCCCTGAAGTGTTCTGCCGACTGGAATGGCATTCAAATACAATTAGTTGCTATGGTGCAATTAGCGGCACTGAGGTGGCGGGTGTCAGCGCTTACACCTGCAGCCCTTTCTTTGCGTCGGCCGTGCCGTCCTGGAGGGATGCCGAGTCCGCTTTATTGGCGGCCTCCCTTTTTCGGCCATCTTCCAATTGCTTTTTCCGGAAAATATGTAGTAAAGTCCGTCCATCATGATTCGCCTCCGCGGGTGAAGGTACCAGCGGGGACGTGGCCCATGACTGAAGAAAAGGAGAGAATTGAAACCATGTCCGTGGAACTGAAGCAGACTGTCAAGGAGCTCAAGGAAAAACTGGAACAGATGAAGGAGTATCTTTGACCTGGCCGGCAAGGAAAAACGACTGGCCGAAATCGAACAGCTGACCGCCAAGGCCGACTTCTGGGAAGACCAGGAAAAGGCCACCGCTGTGCTCAAGGAACGCCGCCTGATCGCCAGCAAGGTGGAGACTTTCCGTCAACTGGAGGCCGACCTGGAAGACAGCGAGGTGTTGCTGGAACTGGCCCTGGACGAGCATGAGGAGGACGCCCTGCAGGAGGCCGCCGGTCAGATCGCCGACGTTGAAAAACGCATCGACCAGTTCTCTTTCGACCTGATGCTCGACGATCCCGAGGACCCCAGCAATGCCATTGTCTCCATCAATGCCGGCGCCGGTGGCACCGAGGCCCAGGATTGGGCCGAAATGCTCTTTCGCATGTACATGCGCTGGGTGGAGCACAAGGGGTTTTCGGCCAAGGTGCTGGACATGCAGCCCGGCGACGAGGCCGGCATCAAGAGCGTGACCTTCACGGTCAGCGGCGACTATGCTTACGGCTACCTGAAAACCGAGCGCGGCGTGCACCGCCTGGTGCGCATCTCGCCCTTCAACGCTTCCGGCAAGCGCCACACCTCCTTCGCGTCGGTCTTCGTCTACCCTGAACTGGACAACGAGATCGTGGTGGAGATCGACGATAAGGACCTGCGCGTGGACGTCTTCCGCGCCAGTGGCGCCGGCGGGCAGCACGTCAACAAGACCAGCAGCGCGGTGCGCATCACGCACCTGCCCACCGGCATCGTGGTGCAGTGCCAGCAGGAGAAATCCCAGCACCGCAACCGGGATTTGGCCATGAAGGTGCTCAAATCCCGGCTCTACCAGCTGGAGAAGCAGAAGCAGCGGGAGAAAATGCAGGAGATCCACGACAGCAAGGACGACATCGCCTGGGGCAGCCAGATCCGCTCCTACGTGCTGCATCCCTACCAGATGGTCAAGGACCACCGCACCAGCCTGGAGGTCGGCAATGTCAACGCTGTGCTGGACGGAGACCTGGATCCCTTTATCGAGAGCATGTTGCTCCAGGAGCAGCGCAAGTAGCGCGTGAACCCGAAAGAGACGGTTGCGACCATGAACGATCTGACCCAAGAACAGCGCAGCGCCCTGGCGCAGATGACCGCCCCGGATCGCTTTTCCACCGGGGACTCCAACCGCGATCTGCATCGCTTCGATTTTTCGCACCATCGGGGCGTGCCGCCGGTCGGCGTCATCTGGCCGTTGTCCACCGAAGAAGTCTCCCGCATCCTGGCCTGGTGCTACGAGCAGGAGGTGGCGGTGTTCCCCTGGGGGGCCGGCACCAGCATCGAGGGAAACCCGGTCCCCACCGCTCCCGGTCTGGTGATGGACCTGACCCGCATGGACAAGGTGCTCGCCGTGCGTCCCCAGGACCTGCAGGCCGACGTGCAGCCCGGCGTGCTGCGCCGCTCGCTCAACCGTGAAGCCGGCCGCCACGGCCTCTTCTTTCCGCCCGACCCCGGCGCCGACGCCACCATCGGCGGCATGATCGCCAACAACGCCTCGGGCGTTCGCACCGTCAAATACGGCGCCACCAGGGACTACGTCCTGCGGCTGACGGTGGTGCTGCCCCAGGGCAAGGTCATTCACACCGGATGCCGGGCACCCAAGTCGTCGTCGGGTTACGACCTGACGCGTCTGTTCGTGGGTTCCGAGGGCACCCTGGGCGTGGTCACCGACGCCACCCTGCGGCTGACCGGAATCCCTTCCCACCACCTGTCTGCCGTGGTCACCTTCAAAGAGCTGCACGATGCCTCCAAAGCCGTGGCCATGCTTATCGCCTCCGGGCTGGACCCCGCGGCTCTGGAACTGCTGCCGGCCAACCTGATCGCCCTTATCAACCGCGAAAAAGAGCTGGGTCTCCCGGAAGTCCCATCGCTTTTCTGTGAATTTCACGGTGTCAGCCCCGCGGCTCTGGAAGAAACCGGCGCCCTGGCCAAAGAGGTCTGCGAGGACTGCGGTGCCACCGATTTTAAAAGCGGCGTCTCGTCCGCCGAGCGCCAGCGGCTGTGGCAGGCGCGCCACGAGGCCGCCGAAACCATCCTGCGCGCCCACCCCGGCGACAAGTCGCTGACCGTGGACGCCGCCGTGCCCATTTCGCTGTACCCCGAGATGATTCTCTTCGCCCAGCAGGTGGTGGCCGAAGAGGGGGTGGTCGGGTACGTCTTCGGCCACGCCGGCGACGGAAACCTGCACGTGGTCATGCCCGGCAATCCCGAAGATGCCGGAACGTGGTCCCACGTGGAGGCCGTCAACACGCGCATCGTCAAGCGCGCCGTGGAACTGGGCGGTACCTGCACCGGGGAGCACGGCATCGGTATCGGCAAACGACGGTTCATGCGGCAGGAACACGGCGACAGCTACGACCTCATGCACCAGATCAAACAGCTGATCGACCCCAAGAACCTCATGAACCCGGGCAAGATCTTCTGACCCCGCATGCCGCAGGCGTCTCCGGCCGGGGTGCCTGGGAGGAGGCCTACTTTCCCTTCGACCCTTTTAAGCGCGGCTCATGATGGCTTGAACAGGGGGGATTTATCCCCCCCTTATTTTTCTGCCGGTCTGTTTTGCCGCTTCCTTTTTCCTTTCCTCTTTCATCTCCGCCCTCCCCGCCGATCTTGGCCGCCGAGGCCCCTGAAAAGATTTGTCTTGACATTTCTTGCATTTTTTTGATTTTATTTGATTGGTTATGACTGATTTGTGCGCAGACAAGCCTGAAAACCTGATCCCGGAGCAGCGACGCACGGTGATCTTCAATCTGATTCAACGTGCGGGGTCGGTCAGTGTTCAGGAATTGGCGGACCTGCTGGGCGCCTCGGTTTCCACCATACGACGGGATCTGGACGTGATGGCGCAGCGGGGCTCGGTCGCCCGCACCCACGGTGGTGCGATTCTGACCCTTTCCCAGCGTACGACTTTCGAACCGGAGTACAAATATGCCTCGCCCATGTTCAGCAAAGAGAAAGCGGCCATTGGCCGGGCCGCGGTGAAAATCATCCGCCAGGGGGAGAGCGTTATTTTCGACTCCAGTTCCACCGTTTATCAGGCGGCCTGCCATGCCAGAGACCACCACTGCCAGATAACGGCCCTGACCAATGACATCAATATCGCGGCGGCCATGGTCAATGCGTCTCCCATCGAACTCAAAGTCATCGGAGGAACGGTCCGGCCGGGGTCTTTCACGCTTTTGGGAGAACCCGGACTGGATTTTTTAAGGCGTCTTCACGTGGATCTGTGCCTGCTGGGGATACAGGCCATCTGCACAGCTGCCGAAACCTGCACCGACAGTCAACCGGGGGCGGGGGGCAGCCTCAGTGATACCTCTTTGGAAGTGGCTGCCATGAAGCGGCTCATGATCCGGGCGGCCCGGCGGACCGTGGTGCTGGCCGACTCCAGTAAATTCGGCCCGCCGGCTTTCTGTGATGTGTGCGATCTGGGCCGTGTACACACCATCATTACCGACAGCGGCATCACCAGCGAACAGCGGCAGCAGCTTGTTGCCGCCGGTGTTGAGGTGCGGATTGCCCCCTGCTGAAGGGGCGTTCGCGAGCAGGCGGGCGGAGCAACGTGCCAAAAGCGGCACGTCGGGCGGTTTTTATCCAGAAAACAATTGAGTCGAACTGTTGCGGTTCCGAAGGCAATCTCAAACCCACTGAATACAGAAGGAGGTTTTCATGCGCAGACGATTTTTGTTCGCAAAACTGGTGATCGTGGCTTTGGCGGCAGTCCTGTTTTTCAGCCCGGCCTATGCCAAGACGGTTTTCAAGTGCGGCACGTCGACACAACCGGACCATATCTACAACAAGGCCGTGGAGAAGTTCGCCCAGATCGTGAAAGACAAAACCGGCGGCGAAGTCGAAATCCAGCTCTTTCCGGCAGCCCAACTGGGGTCCGAGCGGGACATGGTGGAGGGACTCCAACTGGGATCCCTGGAGATGACCCTGACCTCCACCGGCCCCCTGGGAAATTTTGTGCCTCAGGTCAAGCTCTTTAACCTTCCGTTTTTATTTAAGGACCGAAAGTCCTGCTATGCCGTTCTGGACGGCAAGACCGGCACCGATATCGCCAACTTGTTTCAGAAAGTCGGCATTCGCTCGCTGGGATGGTTTGAGAACGGTTTTCGCAACATCACCAATTCCAAGCGGCCCATTGAAAAGCCCGCGGATTTAAAGGGGCTCAAAATCCGGGTTATGGAGGACGATGTCTTCATTCTGACCATGAAAGCGCTGGGTGCCAGTCCGCTGCCCATGGCTTTTGGTGAGCTGTACACCGCTCTTGAGCAGAAAACGGTGGATGCACAGGAAAATCCCCTGGCCGTCATTTACTCTTCACGCTTTTTTGAGGTACAGAAGTACCTGGCCATGACCGGTCATTTCTACTCACCGGCGATGCTGCTGGTCAGTGAGCAGGCGTGGAAAAAGCTCACGCCCGAGCAGCAGAAGATCTTTTCCGAGGCAGCTGCCACGGCCCGTGATTACGAACGCAAGCTCTCCCTTGAAGCGGACCAGAACCTTGAGGCCAAACTCAAGGAGGCGGGGATGGAGATCACCCATCCCGACAAAAAGCCTTTCATCGAAGCCGTGCAGGTGGTTTATCAGAACCCAAAGGTAATCAAAGCCATCGGCGGCGGCAATGCCGACGAAGGCAAGAGATTAATCGAAGCCGCCAAGGCGGCCGCCAACTAGACGTTGCAGTGAGCAATCGCAGCCACGATGGCTGGGCGGTTCTGCGCCGCCCAGCCCGTGGCTGCAGCGTAACAGTCACTGATAATAGAACCCTACGGGAGGGGAATCCATTTCCCCAGGACAATCCATGCCTGCATTGGTTTTCAGAACCCTTGATCGTGTGATCAACTGGACGCTGGCACTGCTCATGGCGGCCATGGTGGTGGTCATTGCGGCCCAGGTTTGGTACCGGTTCGTGCTGAACGATCCATTGGATTGGTCAGAGGAGGCGGGCCGCTACCTGTTTGTTTGGATATCTTTCATGGGCGCCGCCGCCGGGGTGCGCTACCAGGTTCATTTGGGCATAGATATCATCCAGAAACTGGCTTCTCCGGCCACTTATCGTGTGGTGGTCATACTGGTGAACCTGATCATCCAGGTTTTCCTGGTGGTGGTCATATACTGGGGATTCAGGATCCTGGCGGTCATCCGCTTCCAGACCTCGCCTTCCATGGGGATTTCCATGGTCTATCCCTACCTCGCCGTTCCCGTGGGGAGCCTTTTCATGCTGATCAACTCGCTGCGTATTTCCTGGGCAGCCAAAACCGGTGCATTTCTGGACCGGGAACTCCAATTATGACGGCCATTCTTTTCATCAGCCTTGTGGTTTGTTTCGTTCTGGGAATGCCCATTGCTTTTTCGCTGGGCGTTTCCTCCATGGCCACCCTGCAGTTCGGTTCCCAGCTACCCATGACGCTGGTGGCCCAGCGTCTCTTCACTGGAACCGACTCCTTTCCGCTGATGGCCATTCCCTTTTTCATGCTTGCAGGCGAACTGATGGAATCCGGCGGCATCTCCCGTCGGCTTTTCGACTTTGCCCACGCCCTGGTGGGGTTTGTGTACGGGGGCTTGGCGATGGTGGCCGTGGTGGCGGCCATGTTTTTCGCAGGTATTTCCGGGGCTGCCGCCGCTGATACGGCTGCAGTAGGTGCCGTGTCTATTCCTGCCATGATTCGTAAAGGCTATGCCAAGGGATTTGCCGCCGCCGTCCAGTCGGCCGGAGGGTCTATCGGCGTCATTATCCCCCCTTCGATCCCAATGATCATTTACGGCGTAGTAGGCGGTGTTTCCATCGGCAAGCTGTTCATGGGGGGCTTCATCCCGGGTGCCTTGATCGGGGGCGGCCTCATGGCGGCCAACTATTTTCTCTCCAAACGGGCGGGATACGAGCGTGAGCCGTTTCAGGGATTCGGACAGATTTTCAGAACGTTTTTTGGTGCTTTCTGGGCGCTGTTGATGCCGGCCATTATTCTGGGGGGGATTCTGGGCGGTATTTTCACCCCCACCGAGGCCGCCGTAATCGCGGCTATTTATGGCCTGCTGGTGGGCTTTTTCATTTACCGGGAACTCAAGCTGCGCGATCTACCGAAAATATTTGCCAAATCGGCGGTGTCCACCTCTACCGTCATGCTGCTCATCGCCATGGCGAATATTTTCGGCTGGATTCTGACGGCCGAGCGGGTCCCCCAGAACGTGGCCGCCTACCTGGTGTCCCTGACATCGTCGCCGGTGGTACTGTACGCGCTGATTCTGGCCTGCCTGCTGGTCATCGGCACCTTTATGGAAACGTCGGCGTCTCTGATCATTCTGACCCCCGTTTTTTTGCCCGTCATCCAGAAGTTCGGCATCGATCCCGTTCACTTCGGGGTGGTCATGGTCACCAGCCTTGCCATCGGCATGCTGACGCCGCCGCTGGGTATATGCCTGTTTATATCCTGCAACATCGCGCAGATACAGCTTTCGGAAATCATCAAGGACATCATCCCTTTTCTGGTCATTATGATCGGCATGTTGCTGCTCATTACCTATATTCCCGATCTGGTCATGTTTATTCCCGATCTGGTGACGGACTGATGGCCGCCGGCGTGCCGGAAATGATTGCCCCCGAGCAGGGGAGCCGCAGGTGACGTCATGACGATCGTGGAAATCCCTTTCGGCGGCGAACCGCTGGCTTTTGACATTCCGTCCGGGAACCTGGCCCAGGTGCTGCGGCCGGCGCCCGCGGCGTCGCTTGCCGACCTGGATGCGGAGATCGAGCGGGCCCTCGATGACCCCATCGGCCAATTGCCGCTGTCGCGGCGGGTCAAACCCGGGGACCGCGTGGTGCTGGTGAGCGACGACAACACCCGCCTGACGCCGGCTGACCGCATTCTGCCGCCGCTGCTGGAGCGCCTCAATGCCGCCGGCGTCCCCGACGCGGACATCACCTGCCTCATGGCCCTGGGCACCCACCGTTACATGACCGAGGCGGAGATGATCGCCAAGGTGGGGCGGGCGGTTTTCAAA
>JAMOVG010000242.1 GCA_027061725.1 Desulfobacteraceae bacterium | reverse complement strand
TGCGATAATGGCCCGGCTCTTTTTCAGAAAGCGCACCAGAAACGGGGAGTAGACTTCCTTGAGACGCTTCTGTTTGACAATATCACTGTGATAGGTGACGACAACATTGTTGGTAAGCCCCGGGAAGAGTGAGGAGAGTTCTGCCGTGGGGTTGGGGAAATGAAAATGAATGATGTCGGCGGTCTTGCCCAGCTTCTGAAGCCAGAAAGGAAAGGTGGCGTTCAGCGGGGCGGACGCGAAACGCCCCAGCTGGGGGACCTTGGTCACCGGAATGCCGTTCACGTTAATGTGCTCCAGCGACGCCCGCGTGTTGGAGACCAGCACTTCGACATCCATGCCGTAGCGCCGCAGCCCCTCGGACAGCAGGTTGAGATGCCCCTCGATGCCGCCTTTGACGGGCGGATAGTAATCTTTGTAGACCTGCAGAATTTTCACGTTACCACGGCCTCTTCAAGGGTTTGCAGTGTCCGCAGGGCACAGTGCCGCCACGAAAATGCGGCGGCGCGGCGGCGCCCGGCGTCGATCAGCCGTCGGCGCAGGGACGCATCGTGCAGCAGCGACAGAATCGCACTGGCGATGCCCGCGGTATCCCCGGGGTTCACCAGCAAAGCGGCCCCTCCGGCCACCTCGGGCATGGACGAAACGTCGGAGGTGATGACGGGTGTCCCGGCGGACATGGCCTCCAGGATGGGAAATCCAAACCCCTCGTACACGGACGGCAGCACCAGGCACAAGGCGTGATGGTATACAGCGGCCAGTTGCCTGCGGTCCAGGTAGCCGGTCAGCAGCACATTTTGCCGCACCGGGCTGTGGGTCAGCCTCTGAAAAAAAAGTCGGTTTTTCCAGCCCCTGCCGCCCACGATGACCAGGTGCAGGCCGTGACGCTGGGGCTCGATTCGCTCGAACGCCGAGAACAGCCCCTCGAAATTCTTCCGGGGATCGAGCGTGCCGACGAACAAAATGTACTTTCGGGGCATTTTCTCCAGGGGGGGCGGATCATCCGCATCGATGGCGGGCAACGGGGGAACACCGGGATGGATTACCCGAACCCGGGACGGTGCCACCGCGTACCAGCGACCAAGATCTATGCGGGTGGCTTCGGCGTCGGTAATAACGGTGGCGGCCTTGCGGATGGAGGCTTTCATCAGCAGCCGCTCGACCATCAGGTTCGCGCGGCTCATGGTCTCCGGGTAGCGCCTGTGCACGATGTCGTGGATGGTAACGACACACCCCACGCTGCGCGGCAGCAGCAGCGGCAGGTGGTGACGCGGGCTCCAGAAGACATCCAGGCGAAGCCGCCGCGCCAGCAACGGCACCCGTGTCTGCACCCAAAGCGTACTGGTGAGCTTGCGGGCCGTCCCTCCTTCTACTTTGCGCCAGCGGTCGCTAAACAGCCGGTAGTCGATGCCGGTGTTGGAGATGAGGAAGAAACGGTGCGGTGAGTCGACCGCCTGCATGGCGTCCAGCAGGTGCTTGACGTAATAGCCGATGCCGGTCAGGCGGTAACTCAGGGGCCGTGCATCGATGCCGATTCTGAGGGGGCGCAAATGGCGGACGCGGCCGTTCATGTCAGCATACTTCCCCGGCCTCGGCCGGAAGGCGGTCCGGGCCTCCCGCGTTTGGAAACCAGTCGGTTTCCCGTCGCAGGCGTTCGGCCAGTCCGGCGGCAATAGCCATCCAGTCGTAGTTTTGCACCACGCAGTTGCGGGCCTGCGTCACGCGACGCATCTGCTGCGCACCGGCGCTGCGCATGGCCTCCAGGGCGCCCTGGAACCCCTCGGGTTCGGCCAGTTCGATGAAGCGCTCATCGGCCAGCAACAGGCCGCGCGCACCGTGGGGCGTCGACAGGATGGGGATGCCGGCGGCGGCGTATTCCAGCATTTTCAGGTTGGTTCCTGATCCGCTGGTCATGGGATTGAGGGCCACGTCCACGGTATGCAGCACCACCTCTCTCGTGGGGTCGTCCACTACGCCCAGCAGCCCCACATTCGGCGGGATGCGGCGGTCCTGGACCGCCTGACCGACGCTGCCCATCACCAGGAAGGCCATGTCTGGAAGCCGCGGGGCCAGCGTCAGCAGGAACTCCAGCGCATCCACGTTGGGGCCATGCCAGCTGCCCGTGAAGAGCGCCAGAAAAGCCGACGCCAGTCCCAGGCGCCGCTTTTCGGACATACGCCTGCGCCAGGGGCAGAAGGTCACGGACTCCAGGTCCACGCCGTTGGGAACCAGCCACAGCCTTTCGGGGCGCAGCCCGTAGCGCTCCTGCAGGCGCCGGCTGTCCTGTTCCGAACAGGCCATCACGAAGCGGCTCGTGCAGCAGCACTCCCGCTCCACGGCCGCTGTTTCCGCCAGCAGGCGCGCTCCCCGGCTACTTCCCGAAAGCAGCTCCGCCTTGAGGTCGGCCTCCACGTTGTGGGCCTCGTAGATGATCTCCTTTCCGCTGCAGCACTGCCGTACGGCGGGCAGGCCATAAGGGTGCGACACGATCACCACCGCCGCTTTGCGTGCGGATTTCTCCAGCGCCCGGCTGTACTCGGGGGTCAGCCCGAAGAGTTCGGGAAAGGCGACGTCGGTCACCGGAATCGATCCGGCCTCGTCGCTGATGCGCTGTTCGGCGCGTTCGTGCGCTGTGCTCTTGGGGACGCGCACCTCGTACAGGCCGGGGGCCACCTCCGTTTCGGCAAAGGTCTGGCTGGAGTGACCCAGCGTCACCAGATCAATGCGGCAGCCAAGCGCTGAGGCCAGGTGCCGGTAGAGGTGAAAAACCCGCTGCTGCCCGCCGCCCCGGGGCGGAAAGACGGCAAAGGGTACGGCCACGCAAATGCGTGCCGCAGGCGGGGTTTTGCCGCTTTCGGCCCCGGCCCGGGGCGCCGGCTTGGGGGGCGCTTCCTCCAGCAGTGCCGCCACCGTGTTGGCCCAGGTGATGCCGGCCACTTTTTTCCGTCCCCGCAGCCCCATTTCAAGTGCTTCCTGCGGGTGTTGCGCCAGGTAGTCGATCTTCTCGGCAATGGCCCGCGGTTCGGGGAGTGTGCTGAATCCGGTGCGCCCGTCTTCGACGAACTCGTTGGGGCCGCCGGCGTCGGTGACGGTGATCACCGGCTTGGCGCACATCATGGCTTCCACCGTCACCAGGCCGTAGTCCTCGTCGTAGGGCGCAAACAGCACGGCCAGCGAACGACTATAGCAGTCGACCACCCGGTCGTCGTTGACGAACCCCAGAAACGCGATGCGGTCGTCCCCGCGGGCCAGGCGGCGCAGGCGGTCCCCATGTGGGCCGGTGCCCGCGATTTTCAGCGGTATGTCGGCTTTGGCCAGCCGCATGGCCTTGATCAGCAGGTCGATGCGCTTGGGCCCGTCCAGCCGGCTGACGGTGAAAAGGTGCTCCGCCGGTCCCCGCCGAAAGCCCGTCAGGTTCGACGGCGGATAGATGACCTGCACGCGTTCGGGCTGCGGGAAGTAGTCTCTGCGTCCGGCCACGTTGGCCGAAATGGCCGCGTATTTGCGGATGGCCACGGGAGACAGCCCGATGCCGTCGAGAAAATGCACCACTTCACGTGCCAGCGGTCCCGGGAAGCGAAAAGCATGCTGCTCTCTATCACGATCGTCGATCTTTCGGCAGACGTCGTCCCAGCGCTGGAAAAACTCGTCCAGTGCAGCGCGCCGCCCGCGGTTGCAGCGCATGAAATCCGTCAGCGACAGGATAGACGCATCGGTACCCTCGTAGGCTTCGGGTTGGTCGCAGAGATAATACGTGTCGTAGAGGCCCCGCAGGCGGTGCAGCATGTAGCAGACGTGGTTTTCGTGGGAGACCATCCAGGCCGGGTATTTGGTCGAGATCAGCAGGTCGAAGTGCGAAAGGTCCAGTCGGCAAAACCTGCGGTAACTCGCCACCAGGTCCCGCAGATTCCCTTCCGGGCTGGGCAGCTTGATGAGTTCGGCCTGGTGGGGCGTGTGCCGGTTGATATGCTGCAGCAGGCCCCAGTGCAGGTTTTCGGCACCGCCGATGGTGAAGGGAACCGGACTGGGCGCCACGATGCCGATTTTCACGACAGCAGTTCCTCCACCACGCGTTGCCACGAAATGCCCAGCTCCCGGTAGCGCGCCATTCCCGCCCGCCCCATTTCTTCGGCTTCTGCAGGGTTGAAGTGCATCGTGTCGATGGCTTCGGCGACTTTTTCCGGGATAGGGGGCACCACCAGCCCGGTGCGGCCGTGCCGGACAAACTCCAGCGACCCTCCGGAATCTTCGCAGGTGATCACGGGTTTGGCAGACAGCATGGCCTCCAGCGTGACATAGCCGTAGTCTTCGCGGTAGGGTCCGAAAAAGACGGCCCGGCAGCGTGCATAGCAGGCCAGCAGTTCGTCGTGACCGATGCGGCCCATGAGACGCACCCTGCGCCGGAGCCCCAGCCGCTCGACGAGTCGATCCAGCTCCCCGCGGCAGCCGCCATCGCCGGCGATAAAAGCGGCCACGGGCGCCTTGACGTGCGCCATGGCGCGCACCAGCAGATCCTGTCGCTTGAGGGCTTCGAGACGGCTGGGAAAGAAGATGAAGGGCTCTGCCGGCGCGCTGTAGAAACGCTCGGCGAAACGCGGTGGGTGGTAAAGGGGCGTGGAATCCACGGCATTGAAACGCCGCATGCGGCGTGACACTTCCCGGGCGATGGTGTACACCCGGCGGCAGGATCGCAGATGGCGGGTGTCCTGGGCCAGGATGTGCCGCCGCAGTTCCTGCCCCTGCGTGCTGCGGCGCAGGTCTTCGGCATAAGGCGTATCCCACAGTTCGTAGACCGCCCGGTGCTGATGGAGCAGCCAGACCACTTTATGGGGATGCCGGAGATAAAAAGATGGAAAAGTCAGGCAGATGACGCGGTCGACGGCCACACCGTTGAGCCGCGTGAAGTCCTCCAGCCGCCAGGCCTGCATGCTGCGCAGCACCTCGGCCGGGGGGTGGAAACGAAACGGCAGCGTAACGACATCGGTTTCGACGCCGCGTTCCGCCAGCGCATCGCGCAGCCCCATGGTGAGGTTGTCGGCGCCTCCCCGGATAAAGGGCACCTGCACGGTGGCGATGGCCACTTTCACGGGCGGTACCCCACCAGCGCGAAATCGCGCGATACCCGCACGTAGTCCATCAGTTTCTCGAAGCGATACTCACCGGCCGGCTGCAGCCGACGACCCTCCACTTCCACATCGAGGAAATAGGCCTCCGCGCGGGCAAACCCCCGCGAGCGCGCCAGCATCGCCAGCGAGTCCGGATGCAGCGGGTTGCGGTGGGTGGGGTCCCGGTAGAAATCGCCCCCGCTGACCAGCAGGTTACGGGCGTTGGGGGTCTCCACGATGACCAGGCCCCCGGGCCGCAGAACACGCAGCATCTCGTCGAGCAGCCGCACCAGATTGTCGAAAGACAGGTGTTCGACGAGGTGAAAGGCGGTCACCGCCCCCAGGCTTTCGTCGGCCGTCTGCCCCAGTTGGTCGAAAAGGTCTCCCTCGCAGGCCGTGAGCCCCTGCTCGCTGCAGGCCTGCACCATCAGCCGGTTGCTGTCCACGCCGCTGGCCTGCAGGCCGTTTTCGGCCAGCAGCGCCAGCCACTCGCCACGGCCGCAGCCCAGGTCCATCACAGGGCGCCCGGGTTTTCCGGCGCCGGATTCGGAAATCAGCGGCAGGTAGACCTCGAGGGACCTGCGCACGTCCTGCGGTGTGCCTCTGAAATGGTCTTCAAAGGCGACATAGAGCGGGTCCAGCAGGTGGGACGGCGCCGGGCTGTTCCCGCAAGCGCTTGTTTCGGCGGCTGCCGGTACGCCGGCGGCCAGACGCTCCATTTCCCGCTGCTGGAAGCAGAGCCCCCGGGCCACCTCGGCCAGGGACCGCTCCAGCCGCTCGATCTGCTGGTCCTGCAGTCGAACGGTGAGGTGCAATGCCTGGATGACGGATTGGTTGAACATGCGCTGGGGGGTGGTGATTACCTGGGTCAGGTAAATCATGGTCCTGGCTACCGCCCGGGCCAGCCAGCGAACCCGCCGGTTGAAGCGGTTCATCTCCGGCACGCGCGTGCCCACACGGGCATTCTGTTCGGCGCGGTTGAGGGTCTGAAAGAGTTCCGCACGGTTGAAGGCCGGGGCCCTCGAAGGCGTGGCGCCCCCGCCGACCGCACGCCGGGCGGCTTCCTGGCGGATCCGGGTCATGATGGTTTCCACGTCCACGGGCCGCTCGTCGCTGTGGCTCATTGCCGCTGTCTCCGCTTGGTTTCCACGCTGATCGGCAGCGCCGCCGTTCCTACGAAGGCGGCCTCGCCGCCGGGGACCACCTGAAATACCAGACAATGGTCCCACCAGTCCAGGCTGTTTTCCACGTGGCGAAATCCCTGGTGCACGGCCACACTGATGGAGTAGTGCCCCTTGCCCAGGTTCAGGGTTACACCGAAATCCACTTCCAGCGCTTCGCCGGCTGCGAAATCGCCGGGCACAGCCTTGAGATGCCGGGTGTTGGTGCCGAACACGTCGTTTCCCAGTCGATCCCGGATGATGAAGCCCACGGTGGGGTCCGCCACGGCCCTTCTGAAAGCCACCAACAATTTCAGTCGGACCTTTTCGCCCACCCGGAACGCACGCGCCGGTTTCCCCTGTTGGTCCAGCAGCTCCACTGTTTCGATACAGGCATGCCCGCTTCCGGAACGGGTGCTGCGGCGGCCGAAGTCGTTTTCCACCTGCCGGATCTCCTCTTCGTGCTGCTGCCGGGCCACCAGTGCATTGTAATAGTCCAGCAGTTCATCCGGTTCTCCATCGCGCACGAGGCGGCCCTGGTCGAGCAGCAGGGCCCGCTCGCAGAGCGATTTCACGGCCGCTGGGTCGTGGGAAACGAAAAGCAGGGTGGTGCCCTTCTCCTTGAAGGCCCGGATGCGCTGCATGCACTTGTGCTGAAAATAGGTGTCGCCCACCGACAGGGCCTCGTCGACCACCAGGATCTCGGGCCGCACGGCGGTGGCGGCGCTGAAGGCAAGCCGCACCTGCATGCCGGTGGAATAGACGCGCATGGGCTGATCCATGTAGTCGGAAAGCTCGGAAAAGGCCTCGATTTCGGGCAGCAGGCGCTCGCTTTCGGCCCGGCTGAGGCCCATCATCTGACAAGTCATGAGGGCATTGGTGCGCCCGCTGAAGTCCGGGTGGAATCCCAGCCCCAGTTCCAGCAGGGCCGACACGCGCCCGCCGATGCGCACCCTGCCCTCGGTGGGCTGCGCCGTTCCCGTGAGGATCTTGAGCAGCGTGCTCTTGCCGGCGCCGTTCTGCCCGATGATGCCGATGGATTCCCGCCGGCGCACGTCGAAGGAGACGTCCTGCAGGGCCAGCCGCGGCTGGTGGGTGACACGCCGGCCCAGCGTCAGCCACTCCCACAGCCGCGCCCACTGGCTGGGGTAGCGCTTGTAACGCTTGGTGACGTGGCGTGCCTCAATGATGCTCTTCACAGCTCGTCCACCATTTCGCCCGACAGGCGCTGGAAAACCACGAACCCGATGCCCAGGGCCAGCAGCGCGCCCACCATGTGCCAGCCGAAGCGGCTCCACTGGGGCCACTGGTTGTAGAGCACGATCTGCTGGTAGCTGGTGACAAACCGGGTCATGGGGTTGAGCTCCACCAGCCGGCGGGCCCCGGGGGGCAGTATGTTCAGTGGGTAGACCACCGGCGTGAACCAGAACCAGAACTGCAGCACGATAGAGACGATGTGGGTGACATCACGAAAAAAGACGTTGAGGGTCCCCAGAAAAACGCCGGCCCCCAGCACGAAGAGCTGCTGCAGGCAAAGCAGGGGAACGAAGGCCAGAATCGTCATGCCCGGCAGTCTTCCGGTCAGCAGCAGGAAGGCCATGAAGATACCAAAGATGATCAGAAAATTCAGGGCGCTGGAAAAAAATACGATCAGCGGCAGGGTCGTCCTGGGAAAATTGACTTTCTTGAGCAGGGTGGCGTTTTCCACGAACATCTTCGGGCAACGCCCCAGCAGGTCGGAAAAGAAGCCCCAGGTGATCACCCCCGAGCAGACGAACATGCCGTAGCCCATGGTGTCCGCCACGCCGGGCAGCTTGGCCCGCATGATCTTGGAGAAAATGACGGTGTAGATGAAAATCATGGCCATGGGGTTGAGGATCGACCAGACGCTGCCCAGCAGCGAGCCCAGGTAGTTTCCACGAAACTCCCGCCACACCATGCTGAAGACGAATCCCCGGTAGCGCCAAAGGGCCTGCAGGCGATCGACTTGGGAACGGATGAGCGGACCTGAATTCATACGGCTGCGTTTCGCGTTTGCGCGTTGCCACGCACCAGCTTCAAATCGGCATCGACCATCATCCTGACCAGTTCCTCGAATTTTACATGCGGGCGCCACCCCAGCTTCTCGCGCCCCTTGCTGTAGTCGCCCTTGAGCAGGTGAACCTCGGCGGGCCGGTAGAAGCGTTTGTCGATAACCACGTGATCCTTCCAGTCCAGCCCGAGGTAAT
>JAMOVG010000241.1 GCA_027061725.1 Desulfobacteraceae bacterium | reverse complement strand
GATGCCGAAAAGAGCGTACACGACGGCGTAGTAGATGAAGGAGGCCATGATAACCGGGGCGCGGCCCACCCTGTCCGAAAGGGAGCCGAAAACCGGTGAGGAAACGGTGCAGAAGATGTTGTAAAACACCCAGATGCCCGGCACCAGTGCCATGCTCAGGCCGGCCTCGCGTGCTTTCAGGATCAGAAAGGCGTTGGAGGCGTTGCCCAGCGAAAAGAAAATAGAGGCCACCAGAAAGATGATGAAGGCCGGGCTGTCCATGCCGCTGCCCCTGCCGGCATCCTGGGCCCTGACCTGGGCGGCGGTCTCTTTGGCGAAGAGGATGAAAACCAGGGCCAGCAGCGCGGGTATGACCGAAAACAGGAAAACCAGGCGCACCTTGTCGGCGCGGCCGGCGAAGAGGTGCAGCACCAGCATGGCCAGCAGCGGACCGCCGATGGCGCCTGTGCGGTCCATGGCGCGGTGAAAGCCGAAGGCCAGGCCCTTGCGTCCGGCGGAGACCGAGGTTGAGATGAGTGCATCGCGTGCCGGGGTGCGCACGGCCTTTCCCACGCGGTCCGAAAAGCGCACCGCCAGCACCGTGGGCCACGAGTTGGCCAGGTACAGAAACGGCTTGGAGACGGCCGACAGGCCGTAGCCGATGAAGATGAAGAGCTTGCGCTGGCCGAGCCGGTCCGACCAGCGGCCGAACACGGTGCGCAGCAGGCTGGCGGTGCTCTCGGCCACGCCCTCGATCACGCCGATAATGGTGTTGGAGACCCCCATGCCGGCCAGGAAGGCGGGCACCAGGGGGTAGATCATCTGGCTGGACAGGTCGGTGAACAGCGACACCAGGCCCAGGTAAAAGACATTTCTGGACGCATTCTCCGGCCGATTCGGTTTCTCCACGGGATCCATCCTCCCAAATGTTGCCGCTACGTTGCGGTTTTCGTCGCGACCACTTCCCGGTACAGTTCGTCCACCTGGCGGGTGAGGAAGCGCAACACCTTCCGCCCCCTGTCGGTCAGGAAGTAATGCCGTCGGGCCCGCGGTCCGGCCGCCGTATCCACCTCGCAGCGCAGCCAGCCGCGCCGCTGCATGCGGTGCAGCAGGGGATAGATGGTCCCGGGACTCACATCATAGCCATGGCGGCGCAGTTCCTGCAGCATCCACTGCCCCACCACGGGGCCGCTGGCGGCATGGTGCAGGATGTGGACCTTCCAGAAGCCCAGCAGAATTTCACGGGCGAGGGCACTTTTGTCCTCAGACTTCATAACGACAATCGTAAACGATAACCGATATAATGTCAAACAAAATTCCACTTGCCCCCGGCATTCCCAAGCGAACGACGGGACCCATCGCGGCTACCCGCCCATATTGCCCCTGGCCATGAAGCGCTGATGGAAAGCAAAGGCCTCGTCCAGCAGGTGCGGCTCGTGGCCGGAGATGTCCACCTCGATGGCGGTGTTGATGGCGATGACCCCCAGGCGCTGGATCACCTCCGGCGAGTTGGAGATTCCCACCGGTCGCAACACCACCTTTTCGCGGTAGCGGTAGAGTTCCTGGAAAAAACGTTCCCGCGGCCTGTGCGAAAGGGTCATGGCAGAACCGGAGGCGGCGTGCACCTGGGCGGACAGGCGCGAGAGGTGATCGTCCTTGAAGTGGATCTGCTCCCGGTTGATCATGGCGTGCATGGTGCGGTCGCTCATGTACGGGCGCCGCCAGTTGACCGGCCCCGCCTCGGCCAGGATGCCGTCCACAAAGGCGCCGGTTGAGGCACCGGCAAACAGGTTGATCCTGAAGAGCTCGCCGGACTGCACCCGGCGGACCAGTTCCCTGGGAGTCAGCTTGGGGTATCCGGCGGTGAAGCCGGAGATAAACAGGTTGGTGCCGTCTTGGATGTAGCGGGCCGCGCTGGCCGGGTCGGTAACTTTGTCGATCTGTCTGGGATAGCGATTCTTTCTTGCGGCACGGCGGGAACCTCCGGTTTAGGTCCTGGAAAACGCCTTGCGCTGACGGGGCAGTGTAAGGGGCTGACCGGGGGTGTCAAATCGGAATCAGATGGCTGTGCGGGCAGATCAGCGGACGGTCCGGGCCGCAAGCGGCTTTGCCGGGGAGCTTCTGTAGTCCCGTCAGGCGCCTGGCCGGTTTCGTGTCTTTCGCAGATGGGAGCCGACAGAGCCCTAGAAGCGTCCCGGCGGCCTGAAGGTCACCCTGAGCCGAATGTCGCCCGCGCCGAAACGGTCCAGGGAAATGGTCACGTCGTAGTCGTGTTCGAGGCCCGCCGGAAAAGGCACCGACAGAGGGATTTCGGCGTCCACGGTGCCCCTGCCGGCGCAGCGCGGACACTCGAACAGAAACCACTCACCATCGCCGCGGCAGGCAGGGCAGACGGCCTGCACCGGTACCACGACCCGCGCACGGCCCCCGCGCTGCGCCTGGGCTGCTGTGAGGGGTACTTCCACGCAGAGGTCGGTTCGCAGACCGAATTGCCGCCGGTGACGACCCCGGAAAGGCCGTCGGCGGTTGGGGACTTCATCGATGCCCGGTCCGAAGCGGCCGGAAAAGCGGTTGGGAACCAGGTCTTCTGCCTGGCGCCGAACGCGCATCGACCGCCGCGGCTCGGGCCCGGGCCGGCTGAACCGCGACGTCGGGGCCGGCCGGGTGCCGCGCAGGCTTTCTTCGTATTCACGCCGCCGGCGGCTGTCCCCCAGTACATTGTAGGCTTCCTGGATCTGGCAGAATTTTTCGTCTCCGCCGGGGCAGCGGTCGGGATGGAATTCCTTGGCCAGCCGGCGATAAGCGCTTTTGACTTCGTCTATGCTGGCATCCGGTGAAATGCCGAGAATGGCGAAATAGCTCTTTGCCATGGCGGATCTCCTCAGCGCAAAGGAACCCGTGTGCCCGGTGGGTGTAGTTTATCTCCACGCCTCTGCATGGGGCGTTATTTATTGCATTCATATGATAAAAATCAATCATTTATTGTCAACCTGGCCGATCAGGCCGCCGGAATTCATACCCGGCAGTTTTTTTCAATCGTTATCGGCGGGGCGGTCGCCGGGTGGAATCGGCATATCGCTGCCAAAGACGGCGAAAACCAGCGTGCCGAGGACACCGAAGGCGAAGGCCGTGAGCAGGTTTGTGCGCGGGCTGATCTGCCAGAGGAAGGCACCGCCAAGGGCGGCGAAGGCCACCACGGTGTCGCGGATCAGGTAGTAGAGGCCAAACATGCCGGCCCGGCAGTTTTGCGGGCAAAGGTCCATAATGAGGGCCTTGCGGGTGGGTTCGCCGAATTCCTTGAGCCCCCGCAGAACAAAGGCCGCCACGAGCCATTGCATGGACTGCGCGTGGAGGAGGGCCAGGGGAAAGAGGGTGAAAAAGACGAAAGTAATCAGCACGAAGGGCTTTTTGGTGCTGCGGTCGGCGAGGTAGGCCACCGGGATGTAGACCAGCACGGCGGTGGCCATCTCGATGGAGGTCAGCAGGCCGAATTCCACGGCCGACACCGGGTTTGCGATGACCTTCATGCACCAGACCACCACGAAGGCGTAGGGGATCTGCTCGCAGAAGCGAATCAGGATGTCGGTGAGCAGCAGCCCCTTCATGGCGGGATTCATCAGCCGCAGCAGTTTGAGCGGGTTCTTTTCGGGGGCCAGTCCGCAGGGTTCGGCGGCCTTTCCGCGGTCGTCCTCGATCAGGCGCTGCTGCAGCATCAGGGCCACGGCGGCCATCAACAGGGCCGCTACGAAAGCCAGGCGCACGCCCTCGCGTTCGCCCCACAGGCCGATGAAGACGCCGCCGATGACCGGACCCAGGGCCATGGGGATGCGCCGCACCAGGGAGTGCATGCTGACGCCCATGGTGCGTTTGTGCTGCGGCAGCACCCGGTAGATCAGGCTCAGGGTGGCCGGAAGCGAGATGGCCGACCACGAGATGAAGAGCACCGCCCCGGCCAGCACGGCCTGCCAGGCCGGCACCAGGATTACCAGCGTGAACCCGGCCATGGAAACCAGGTTGAAGACCAGCAGGGCGCGCTTGGTGCCGATGCGGTCGGAAAGGTAGCCGCCGGGAAAAGAGTACAGCGCCGAGAGCAGGTTGTCCATGGCCTGCAGCAGGCCGATGACCACGGCGCCGCCGCCCAGGGCCATCAGGTAGATGGGCAGAAAGCGCTCGGCCATGCGTTCGCCCATGCCCACCAGCACCACCATGGCCAGCACGCCCACGGTGCTGCGCTGCAGACCCAGGAATCCCGAGATGCGCGCCGTGCGCGTGGGGGAAGCGGTGTCTTTGCGCCGTGCCAAGACTCGAATCAGGCTTTGCCGCGGGCCGCGTCCAGCCGGCACCAGGCGTACAGGGCGTCGTAGACCTCGAACTGCCGCTGAATGTTTTGCAGGTCTTCTGGATAGCGCAGGCTGTAGCCCACGGCGATGGCCTCGAAGCCGGCGGCCAGCGGATCGGCTTCCAGGCGGTCGGTGTCGGCAGCGTTGATGACCCGTGCCATGCGCAGCAGCGCCTTGTCGGTCAGTTCGTACGCTTCGATGATGACATCGAAGGTGCAAAGGCCGTCACGGTGGTGCAGTTCGGCCCCCGGTGTGTCAAAAGCGATACCTTTTTCCCTGGCGGCGACCTCCAGCACGCAGCTTTTGGGTACGAACAGGAACTCGGCATCCGAGTCAATGAAGCGGGTGATCAGCCAGGGGCAGGCCACGCGGTCGACGTGTACGTGGGATCGGGTAATCCATTTCATGGGGCGCTCCTCTTCGGCACTCCGGGATCCAGGTGATGAAGCAGATCGCCGGCCCCCAACCGAGGCCGGATATGCGGAATTTCAATGCATATCGACGGCGTTGTCAAGAAAAAGGCGCCCGGGATGGATTCTCATCTACCGGGTGTTTCGATGTGCACTGTCCTGCGGCGGCCGCAGGAGGGGAGAGGCCCATGGCCGCCGGGGCGGTCCCGCCGGCGGTGCGGCGGGAGAAGCCGCGCTTGTACGCCCTAATCGAGCTGGAGCGCCAGGTACTTGCTGTTGGCCCCCTTGCGGATGAGCAGCAGCAGGGTGCCATGGGGTGGGGTTTTCTTGACGGCCCGCTGAAAGTCATCGATGCTTTTTACCGGCACGCGGTTGACCTCTTCGATGAGGATCCCGGGCTGGAGTCCGGCCATGGCGGCAACAGAGCCGGGATCGACCTGCGCGATGACAACGCCGCTGAGGCCCTCGTAGCCCAGCTGCTTGGCCAGTTCGGGGGTCAGGGCCTGGACCGTGATGCCCAGCTTGCTGAGCTGCTGGGAGGATTTGCTGGCCAGCACGCCCTTTTCCGGGAGTTTGCCGATGACCACGGTCAGCGTTTTGGCTTTGCCGTCGCGCAGGACCTTGATCTGGGTCTGGCTGCCAGGCGTTTTCAGCGCCACCCGGTTGCGGAAGGGGCCAGCCTTGGTGACGGGCTTGCCGTCGAATTCGACGATCACGTCACCGCGCTTCAGGCCAGCCTTCTCTGCCGGGGAGTTTTTGGTCACCTGAGCGATCAGGACACCGCTTTCGGGCTTGAGCTTGAACGATTTGGCCAGTTCCGGCGTCAGGTCCTGGATGGCGATGCCCAGGTAGCCGCGGATGACGGTGCCATGTTTGATGAGCTGGTCGGCAATGGCCTTGGCCATATTGATGGGAATGGCGAAACCGATGCCCATGTAGCCGCCGCTGCGGCTGAAAATGGCCGTATTGATGCCTACCGCCTGGGCGTCCAGGTTGACCAGCGGCCCGCCGGAATTTCCCGGGTTGATGGCGGCGTCGGTCTGGATGAAGTTCTCGTAGTCCGTGATGCCCACGCTGCTGCGGCCCTTGGCGCTGACGATACCGGCCGTGATGGTGTGCGACAGGCCGAAGGGGTTGCCCACGGCGATGACCCACTCACCGACTTCGAGCTTGTCCGAGTCGCCCAGGGGCAGCACCGGCAGGTTCTTGGCGTCGATCTTAACGACCGCAACGTCCGAGTGCGGATCGGCGCCCACTACTTTGCCTTTGAATTCACGGCCGTCTTCCAGGCGCACGGTCACCTTGTCGGCGTCGGCCACCACGTGGTTGTTGGTCATGATGTAGCCGTCCGGCGTGAAAATGAATCCCGATCCCTGGGCAACGATCTTGCGCTGGGGCTGGGCCGGCGCCTGGAACTGGTGCGGTTGTCCCTGGGGGGCGGGGATGCCGAAAAAGCGGCGGAAGAAGTCATCGCCGAAGGGCGTCGGAAACCCCTGCATGGGAGAACGCTGGACGCTTTTTTCCACCTGGATGAAAACTACGGCCGGCGACACTTTCTTGGCCACCCAGGCAAAGGCCTTTCCGGTTTCACGCAGGCTCTGGATGGCCTGGTCCTGTGCGTGTGCGGCGGGGGCAAAGGTGCCCAGTGCCGCGAGCATGGCCGCGAGAATGACTGCCATGGGGAATTTGATTTTCAGCAATGTTGCTGTTCTGGACGTATGTTCGTATTTCATTTTGCCTTCTCCTTTGTTCCTGTATTTTGGTGTTGGGCACCGCCTGTGGCGACAGCGGCCTATATACCGAGCGCCGGTTTGCGGTGCGTTCTGTGGTGATCATGATGCTGGTGCTTACCCAGTTCGTGTTCCAGGCGCCGGCCGGCAGCGGTAAAGGCCCTTTTGATGGCCAGGTACAGGTTTTCGAAGCTGGCGCCCATATCGGAGTCATGCTCCACAACCACGGGGCCCACCTGGGTAGCCAGGTGAATGCACACCCGGTAACGGGTGGTGGGCTGCCTGGATCGCCCCAGGCATTCGACGACCACCCGGCAGAGGTCAATGTGCCTGGCCAGCGGGTTGAGCTTGGCGGCGTAGTGCCGAATGACGGTGGCAATGTACCCGGACCCGTGGTGGTGCCGGTAGGAGATGTCGAGGGTGAAGCCCGGCGTTCCCCCGGCGTCCTCCTCCAGGAAGGACACCGGGGTGCTGACGAACAGGCTGATGGGGGCAATCTGGCACACCTCCTCGATCAGATCCTCGATATCGAAGGGCTTGGACATCACCTGGGCGGCCCCCAGGCGCCTGGCTTCGGCGGTGGTTTTTTCGTCGGCGAAGGCCGTCACCAGGATGAATGGAACCCCGCATTCATAACGTGCGGCGGCTCCAAGCACCTGCAGACCGCTGGGACCGGGCATGCGGTTGTCGGCCACCACCACGTCGAAGCGGTCGGCGGGGTCCGGCAGGTCCGTGAGCCCCATGTGCTTCTCCAGGCAGTATCCGTCTGCGCACTCGACCACCTCGAAGCCTTCCCTGCGCAGGTACCAAGCCACCATTTTGCGAAACTCAAGGTCATCGTCAGCCAGCAGGACACGGAATGTGTGCTGTCCATCGGATGTCCGCTGTTTCCCCTTTCCGTTTGTTCCGTGTCTCGTCTTCTCTCCCATAGACGACCTCCCCGGCGGAGTCGCTGTCACGCCGTCTGCTCGGATTGTGGCAAATGTCTGCCGGTGCAAACCAGCAAAAGGTGTGCCAGTTATTTGGGAAATTAAAGGGGTTCTCCACGATAGAAGCGAAACTAAGTAAAAACGGATAGTTGGTGTGTTGGATGATGGGTGCCGGAACGGAAGTAGGGAGAGCTGCAGCCGATTGGAGGGCAATGTCGCGGCGAGGCATTTTGCCCCGTCCCGGCAGAATGCCTCGTCCGGCCGGCGATGGTTCAGGCGTTTTCCTTGGGCCGGTATTCCTGCAGCTTGCGGTAGAGGGTCTTACGGTCCAGCCCCAGGATGCGGGCGGCCTTGGTACGGTTGTTGCCGGTGGCCTCGAGCACGTGCAGGATGTAGCGCCGCTCCACCTCACCGAGCGGCGGCAGATCGCTGAAAAAGTCGTCCGGGATTAGGATATTGGTCTTGTCGCTGGCGGCCACCCTGGGGGTCAGGTCTTCCACGGCGATCTTGTCGTAGCGGGTGAGCGCCACGGCCCGCTCGATGCAGTGCTTGAGCTCGCGCACATTGCCCGGCCAGCGGTAGCAGAGCAGCTTGTCGGCGGCCGAGCGGGTGATGCCGGTGACATGTTTGTTGAAGCGCATGGCAAAATGCTCCACGAAATGCTGGGCCAGCAGCAGGATGTCGGTGCCGCGGTCGCGCAGAGGCGGAAGTTCCAGCTGGATGACGTTAAGCCGGAAGTAAAGGTCCTCCCGGAAGCGCTCTTTGCGCACGGCGGTCTCCAGATCGCGATGGGTGGCGGCGATGATGCGCACGTCGAATTCGGTCTGGTAATCCGCGCCTACGGGCCGCACCGACCCGTCCTCCAGCACCCGCAGCAGCTTGCCCTGCAGGTCCAGGGGGAAATCGCCGACTTCGTCCAGAAAGAGAGTCCCGCCGTCGGCCTGCAGAAAGAGCCCTTTATGGGATGCCTTGGCGTCGGTGAAAGCGCCCTTGACGTGCCCGAAAAGCTCGCTTTCGATCAGGTTGGCCGGCAGCGCCGCGCAGTTGACGGTCACGAAGGGCCCCGATTTGCGGTGGCCGCGGTTGTGAAGCGCCCGGGCCACCAGTTCTTTTCCGGTGCCGGTTTCGCCGGTGATCAGGATGGCGGCGTCGATGTCTGCCACTCGGTCGATTTCGCCGTACAGCGTCTTCATCTCGTCGGATTCGCCCAGCAGGTCGTCGAAGGCCTTCACCTGCCGGGAACGGATGCTCAGCAGGCGCACCTTTTCCTGAAGGTCGTGGTGGCGGACGGCCCGCTGCAGGGCCAGCGCCAGGAAGTCGGTGTCGATGGGCTTGGTGACGAAATCGAAGGCGCCGGCGCGCATGGCCTCGATGGCGGTTTCCATGCTGCCGAAGGCCGTGATGACGATGGTGGGCATATCCGGCCGCTTCTCGGCCATGCGGCGGCACAGTTCGATGCCGCTCATTCCCCGCAGTTTCAGATCGGTCAGCATGACGTCGAAAACATCGTTTTCCAGCAGGGCCAAGGCTTCGTCAGCCGACAGGCACCACTTCGGCTCGAACCCACGTTGCCGCAGGTCCATTTCCAGCATCTGGCACATGCTCTCGTCGTCGTCGACGATCAGGACGCTTCCGTGCATGGGGTTTCCTCCACTGGCAGCCAGACCGTGAAACAGGTGCCCTGCCCGGGCTGGCTGTCGACACCGATCCAGCCACCGTGTTCTTCCACGATGCCCTGGGCGATGGACAGGCCCAGTCCCGTTCCGTGCCCGGCTTTCTTGGTGGTAAAAAAAGGCTCGAAGATGTTTTTCAGGTCCTCGGGAGAAATGCCCCCTCCCTGGTCCTCCACCTGCAGGGTCATGTACCGACGGACCTCCGACGGTCCGCCCTTCGAAGGAGGCGTCTGCGGCTTCACCCGGACGTCAACCGCGCCGCCCTCGGAAGAGGCCTGGATGGCGTTGACCACCAGATTGGTGAGCACCTGCTGTATCTGAAAAGCGTCGACGCGCACCTTGGGATTGTCCCTGGCCGGCTGAAACACCAGCCGGACTTTCTTGCGGGTCGCCTCCGTGTCGAGCACTTGAAGCACCTGTTCGGCCAGGCGCTTCAAGTCGACGCAGGTCTTATTGGGCGGCCTGCGCCGGGCGAAGTCCAGCAGCTGGCGGATAAGCGCCGTCATGCGCCGGGCCTGGTCGTCGATGATGCGGGCGCTTTCCTGCATTTCCTCCGTTGACAGGGTTCCGGAGGCGATCATGCGGGCCCGGCCGGACACCACGTTGAGCGGTGTCCCCAGTTCGTGGGCAATGCCCGACGACAGCCGTCCCAGGGTGGCCAGGCGATCGGAGTGACGCAGCTGCTCTATGGCCTGGATGCGGGCCTCGGTTTCCCCGCGCAGCTCGTCACGCGTGCGGGCCAGCTGGCGGCACATTTCGTTGGTGGCCTCGGCCAAGGTGGCCAGTTCGTTGTGGCCGTGAAAGTGCAGCGGGCCGGAAAAATCCCCCGCCCCGATGCGACGGGTTTTGGCTACCAGTGCGTCCAGGGGCCGCCCGAGGACCCTGCGGCCGAACACCCACAGCATCACGCCGCTGAAGGCCGCCAGCAGGAGGACCAGAAAGACCGACCGCAGCACCCGCGTGCGGATGTAGGCGTACAGCCCGGAAAGCGACTGGGAGACCTCCAGCGCGCAGGAAGGTGCGCCGGGGACCGCCAGCGGGACATAGGTCACCAGCAGGCCGCTCTTTCCGCCGTTTTCCCAACGGACCGAAAAGGGCTGCCCTTTTGTTGCAGAGATCCGCTTTTGTGGGGGCACCCGGGGGGCTTGCGGATCCCCAGGCGGTGCGTCCAGGCGCACCCAGCGGATGCGCATGTGGTCGGGCTGCCGACCGACGCGGCGCACGAAGGCCAGGGCCGCCTGCATGCCGTCGCGCCGCCAGGCGTCCTGCACGGCCTCACGCACGGTGCGGCCAAACAGCAGCCCGTTGCGCCGCATGGTGTTTTCAAAAAGGGAGATGTCCCGGCGCACGGACAGGTAGGCATCCAGCGTCAGCAGCAGCAGCATTCCCAGAAAAACGACCCCCATGAAACGGGTTGCAATTCTCACCGCGCTTTTCCCGGCAGGTTGGTATCGTTATCGCCGAAAGTGAATTCAGCACCAGACACCTATCACAAATCGAGGGGGCTGTAAAACAGCGGTCGGCGCGGCGCCGTGCCTCGGCCGAGGCAATTTGCCCCGCCGTCCGGGGGCCGCCTGAAAAAATCCGACGAAGCTCGGATTTTACATCGTCGTATCATAACATGCGGAAATAAATAGCTAAAAAATAATTCAAATCGATCCCACATCTCATGTGGGAATAACGCTCATCGCCCGTCCGGCTGGCACGGCTTATGCTGATTGAATAGAGCAGGGTGATAAGCAAAACACCCGCTGATGCGCTGCGGCGCGAAAAGCATTCGACCGGTTGCGCGGCCGGGTGAAGAAAGGAGAGCACCATGAAAGACATCAAACGCATTCTGGTCATCAGCAGAAGCACGGCCCATTGTCACAAGGCGATTCAATACGGCCTGGACCTGTCGCGAATGCTGGGTGCCGAGTTATACGTGGCCCATATTTTCACCGACCCTTTCAGCATGGCCGGCTGGAACCTGTGCATTCCCCTGGGAACCATCCAGGAAGAGTATCGCCTGATGGCCGAAAAGACCCGCAAAAAACTGGACCGCATGATCGAGGAGCAACAGGATCTCAACAATCCCGTCAAGGTGACCGAACTGGTCACCGAGGGGGCCATGACCAACGAAGTGATTAAACTGGTGAAGAGGGAGAAAATCGATCTTGCGATCATGGTGGCCCACGAAGAGGGGCGCGTGGAGAAGTTCCTCTTCGACCACGAAAACCAACGCCTGGTGCGAAAGATGCCCTGCTCGATATTCCTGGTAAAGCAGTAAAAGCCGGCCGGAAAGAGGAAACCCGGGAATTCAAGGCGGCAGGTGCGACAGGGGAGCGCTAGTGGCCGCTTTTACACTTGGTTGAGAACCTCGGGGGCGCGCTCCAGGATTACGGCTTGCCACAGCGTAATGCGCTCCCCCATGAAGGGCTGGTCATAGACCGGGGCCGCGCGGTGTCCAGCCTGAACTTTCGGGCGACCGATTAAAACCACGTACCCGCCGTGGCGGTGGCGCTTGATCCACTGTTGCAGCGCCGGACGGCCAGGAAACCTTACTCAGCCCCCGGGAGATCAGCAGTGCTGACGGCGGCGGCAGCACCAGGCACCACCACACAGGGCGGCTGTGGGCGAAGGATTGAACCACACGACCGGCGGTCTGACGCCACAAGATGGCGTCGGCGTAGGCAGGGCCACCCGCCCGGGCAGCCGGCAGGAAACAAGAGGAAAAATAAGGTGGAGTGCGGCCGCTATCAAACGTAGGTCGGCAGAAAATCAGGAAAGGGTTTCCGGGACCTGGCCGGCGCCTGCTGTTGCTGCACAGCCCTGGGGGGCGGACGCCGAGTTTTCGGCGACGGCGGGATGGGGCTGGTGCAGCAGTTCTTCAATACACTGGTCCTTGGCGGCCCAGAGCCCGTTTAACCAGCGGTGAAAGTGGACCCGGAAAGCCCGGTCTGCGGCGTAGTCCCCGATCAGGGCGTCGGTAACCGGGATGGTGTTGACGCGCACGCTGATCTGCCGGATGCGGCCGCACAGGAAAGACCAGAAAGACGTCACAGCGCCGGGGTAGACGATGGTGACGTTCAGCACGGCGTTCATCTGCTGCCCCATGGTGCCCAGCACCAGGGCGGCGCCGCCGGCCCGGGTTTTGAGCAGGTGCTGGTAGGGCGACTGCTGTCGGGCCCGTTTTTCGGGCGAAAAGCGGGTGCCTTCCACGAAGTTCATCACCGATACCGGCAGGGTCTTGAATTTCCCGCAGGCTTTGCGGGTGGTCTCGAAATCCTTGCCCTTGAGGTGAGGATGTTTTTTCAGAAAGCGCTTGGAGTAGCGCTTCATGAACGGAAAGTCCAGCGCCCACCAGCACTGGCCCAGGATAGGGATCCAGATCAGTTCTTTTTTCAGAAAGAATTTGAGGAAGGGGATGCGGCGGTGGAAAATGCGCTGCAGTACCAGGATGTCCACCCAGGACTGGTGGTTGGAGATCACCAGGTACCAGCCGTTTTTATCGAGCTCCTGCAGGCCCTGCACGTCCCAGCGGGTGCCGGACAGCAGTCGCTGGCTGAGGTTGTTGCCGCCCACCCAGCAGGTGGCGCAGTTGTTGAGGATGCGGCCGCAGAGCCGCCGCCATGCGTTGACGGGCACCAGCATCTTCAGGGCCGTAAAGACCATCAGTGGGGTTGCCCAGAGTATTGTGTTACAGAAATACAGGCTCAGTGAGAGTACCCCCAGGGCATGGGGCTTTAAGCGTTGAAGCATGGGACGCGATCCTCTCCTGGACCGCTGCGGCCGCTTTCTCGAATCCCTCGATCAGCGAGTCCATCAGGGCCCTGACGGAAATGATTTTATCGATGCGGTAGGCGTTCTGCCCGGCGAAAGCAAAGCCCCTGCCGAGACGTCCCCTGCGGGCGTTTTCCAGGGCCATGGCAATACAGTAAGGACTCTTGCGGCCCCGGCAGCTTCGCAGGCAGTGGTACAGGCATTTGAAGGGGGCCTTGTGGCCGAGGTCAACATCGTCCAGGAAGTGGTTGCGCACGGCGCGGCCCGGCATCCCCACGGGACTCTGGATGATGACCATGTCTTCGCGGCGGGCATCCACGTAAGCCTGTTTGAAGGCCGGGTCGGCATCGCACTCGAAGGTAGCCACAAAGCGAGTCCCCAACTGCACGCCGGCCGCCCCCATGCAAAGAAAGCGGTGCATGTCAGCACCGGTATATATGCCGCCGGCGGCGATGACCGGTATGGCCTGCCCGGACTGATCCTCGAAAGGCGCAACAGCCGCTAGAACATCCCCGACTAGGTGACGCAGGGAAAAGGCGGGGTCCTCGATCTGCTCCGGCTTGAAGCCGATGTGGCCGCCGGCGCGGGGACCTTCAACTACCACGGCGTCGGGCAGATAGTCGAAACGGGATTGCCACTTGCGGCAGATGAGGCGCGCCGCGCGCCCCGAGGAGACGATGGGCACCAGCCGGGTGCGGTCGTCTGCCGAGAGGTATCCCGGCAGATCCAGGGGCATGCCGGCACCGGAGAAGATGATGTCGATGCCGGCCTCGATGGCCGTGCGCACCATGTCGCCGTAGTTGGTCAGCGCCACCATGATGTTGACGCCGAGGACACCGTCGGTCATCTCTCTGGCCCTGCGGATCTCCCGCCGGAGCACCCGCATGTGCGCCTCGTCGCCGTTGGTGGCGATGTCCGGTTCGTGGATGCCCGGCATGGCGGCCGAGATGACGCCGATGCCGCCCTGGTTGGCCACGGCCGATGCCAGGCCCGAGAGTGAGATGCCGACACCCATGCCCCCCTGAACGATGGGGATACGGCTGACCACGTGGCCGATTTTCAGTTGAGGCAAGTGCATGTTCGAAGACGCTTTCTGTCCCGGGACCGTGGTGGAACAGGCCCCTCGGGGATCTTCTGTCGAGGCGGTATGCCCCGATGGTTGTCTGCCAAAATTAGGTCAGAAGGGGGGGGGGCGCAAGCAAAAGCCGGCCTGTGACAAAAGTTTTACAAAACACGGGGTTCTCCCGCAGACGGGAAAGGGAAGGCGAAAGCGGTGCTAACCGGACGATGACGGTGGTTCGGGGTCGAACACGTAGCCCACCGAACGGATGCTCCTGAAAAAGACGGGCC
The DNA here is from genome assembly GCA_027061725.1 of Desulfobacteraceae bacterium. GTDB lineage: Bacteria > Desulfobacterota > Desulfobacteria > Desulfobacterales > JALSRD01 > JALSRD01. Next base: position 22,924 of record JAMOVG010000241.1, on the reverse strand, counting down.
GCCTGGGATCGTCTTCGAAATAGCGGCGCAGCCGTACGATGAAGTTGTCCACCGTGCGGCTGGTGATGCGGCGGCTGTACCCCCAGCCCACCTCCAGCAACCGGGCCCGCGACAGGGGTTTGCCCTGGTTGGCGACAAACAGGCGCAGCAGCCGCAGCTCCTGCTCGGTGAGTACGACATGGCCTTGCCGGCAGTCGGCCGTGCCGGTTTCGAAATCGATGCGGTTTTCCCCGAAAGCGAAACGCTTTAGGGGTGTCTCGCCGCCCGCGTGCGACCCGCTGTTCCAGTCGGCCCGTTTGAGCAGACGTTCTACCCGCAACAGGAATTCCTCCAGGTTGAACGGCTTGGGCATGTAGTCGTCCACGCCGTAGGACAGCCCCTTGACGATGTCGTCGGAGGCGGATTTGGCCGACAGGATCAGGATGGGCAGCCGCTCGTCCTCCAGGCGGATGGCCTGCAGCACTGTCAGCCCGTCGATGCCCGGCAGCATGATGTCCAGCACGACGAGATGGGGCTGGAATTTTTTCCACTGCTGCAGACCGGCGGAGCCGTCAGCGGCGCACATAACATCATAGCCCTGCAGGCGCAGGTTGAGCTTGAGGCCTTCGGCGATGTGGGCGTCGTCCTCGACGATCAGGATCCTTTTGACTGGATTACCGTGCATGCTGTCTCCCGTCCGGGTGGCAGTGCTTTCAGGCGGGCAGTATCAGGGTAAAGACCGATCCGTGGCCGATGCCGTCGCTGTCCGCCGCCACCCGCCACTTGTGAATGTGTGCGATGGTGCGCACCAGGTACAGGCCGATGCCGCTGCCCTTGGCGCTCATGTCGTCCGTGCGCCCAATTTGGTAGAATTTGCGGAAGATTTTGGGGATTTCCCTGTGCTCCATGCCGATGCCGTTGTCCTGGAAGTGAATCAACAGTTTGCGGCCCCGGTGCTGAAAGCGGACGTCGATGCGCGGCATATCGGAATCGTTGTACTTGAGCGCGTTGGTGGCCAGGTTCATCAGCAGCATGTCGAAGAGCAACGGGTGAATGCGGTAGGGGCGCAGCGGTTTTGCCGGCGGGTGCACGCGCACCCGGCAGTCGCGGAACAGGTGGACGTTGTCCTGGAAGAAGCGCTTGATGGTGGACAGCAGGTCGGCGTCCACGAACTCGTGCACGTAACTTTTGCTCTCGATGCGCGCCAGGTTGAGGATGCGGTCGATGTTTTCCGACAGCCGGCTGACGTCCGCCAGCATGTACTGGACGTACTTGAGCTGGTCCTCGCGGGAGAGCTCGTGCTTGCCGAGGGTCTGCAGGAACAGCTGCAGCGAAGTCACCGGCGTCTTGAGTTCGTGGGTAAAGCTGTTGATGAAGTTGTTTTGCAGGCGGTAGAGCTGAAAGGTCTTTTGTCCGTAGACGAATATGGAGAAGATGCCCATCAGGATGATGCCCACCAGCAGCGAGAGCACCACGATAACCGTCCAGGCCTGCGAGGTCAGCACCTGGCCGCTGTCGATGTGAAAGCGCTCGATGACCGCCCGCATCTGCACACTGGCCTCCATGTACCAGTAGATGTAGAGAAACAGCGAAGCGACCAGTGCGAAGATGGAGAGGATGAAGATCAGGATGGGGTGCAGGAACCACTTGCCGGTGTTCATGGCGTCCCCCCGGAAAAGGGCGATGGAACCGGATCCGCGGGGCGCGGTATCATCGCGTCAGTCGAGGATCTGGGCCAGGAATTCCTTGGCCCGATCGGTTTTGGGGTTGTTGAAAAATCCTTCATAGGTACCGCGTTCGACAATGCGGCCATGGTCCATGAAAAGAATTTCATCGGCCACTTCCCGGGCGAAACCCATTTCGTGGGTCACACACAGCATGGTCATGCCGCCCTTGGCCAAGTCGATCATCACGTCCAGCACTTCCTTGATCATCTCGGGATCCAGAGCGCTGGTGGGCTCGTCGAACATCATGTAATCCGGTTCCATGGCCAGGGCGCGGGCGATGGCCACCCGCTGCTGCTGTCCACCGGACAGGTTGGCGGGATAGACATCCGCCTTGTCCGGTATACCGACGCGTTCCAGCAGTTGGCGCGCCTTCTCCTCGGCTTTCCTGCGGGACCATTTGCGCACCTTCATGGGTGCCAGGGTGATGTTCTGCAGGGCGGTCATGTGCGGGTACAGCTCGAAGCGCTGGAACACCATACCGATCTTTTCGCGCAGTTTGTAAAGGTTCGTCTTGGGATCGGCTACCGAAACGCCGTCCACTGTGACGTCCCCCTTCTGAAAGGGTTCGAGGCCGTTGATGCAGCGCAGCAGGGTGCTTTTGCCGGAACCGCTGGGGCCGCAGATAACCACTGTCTGGCCCCGCTCGATGACCTCGTCGACGTCCACCAATACCTGAAAATCCCCGAACCACTTGTTCAGCTTCTTGATTTCGATCATATGATGCTGGCCTTTCTGCCCTTTTCCTCGAAGTAGTGGCTGATCTGCGAGCCGATCAGGCAGACCACCAGGTAGACAAGCGCTGCGAACCCATAAAGCTCGATGGACCGCACCTCGAGATTGTCTACAATGGAGGTGCGCCGCACCAGTTCACGAAGCCCGATCACGAAGGCCAGGCTGGTGTCCTGAAAGGTAACGATGGACTGGGTGATCAGGCTGGGCAGCATGCGCCGGAAGGCGATGGGAATCGTGATGTAACGGGCCGTCTTCCAGTAGGTCATGCCGGTGGCGTAGGACGCGTTCACCAGGTCCTTGCTGATGGTCTGGTATCCGGCGCGGAAGATTTCGCCGAAGTAGGTAGCCTCGAAAATGATGAAGGAAATTACCGCCGATGGAAACGGATCGATGGAGCGCCCCACCAGGATCGGCATCACGAAGTAGAACCAGAAGATGACCAGGATCAGCGGAATGTTGCGCAGAAAATTGACATAGGCGGTCACCGGGTAGTAGATCCAGGGCTTCTTGGACAGGCGGGCCAGGCCCACTATCATTCCCAGCAGGATCCCGCCCGTCAGCGCGAAAAAGGACAGCTGGAAAGTTACCCACAGGCCGCCCATCAGGAAGCCGAAATTTCGGCCGACAGCGTCAAACATGGGCTACCTCCCCACCAGTCCCTGGATTTTGTACTTCTTCTCCACGATGTTCATGAACTTGACCACGGTGATGCCCAGGATCAGGTAGATGAACATGGCGCCGGTGGTGGCCTCCAGTCCGTGGAAGGTGTCGGCGTCGATCTGGTAGCTCTGAAAAGTGAGTTCGGCGACGCCGATGGTCATGGCGATGGAGGTGTTTTTAAAAACCGTCAGGAACTCGGTGGTCAGCGGCGGGATGATCAGCCGCAGGGCGTAGGGGATGATCACGTAACGATACATCTGTATCTGGGTCATGCCGGTGGACAGTACGGCCTGGTACTGGTCACGCCCGATGGAGGCGAATCCCGCCCGCACGTGTTCCGCCACGCGCGAGGCGGTGTAGAGGCCGATGCCGATGATGGACACCCAGATATTGAGGCCCGAAATGTGGTTGATCTTCCGGGAGAGGGTTTCGCCGAAAAGCATGGGCCCGGCATAGAACCAGAAAAAAAGCTGGACCAGCAGGGGAATGTTGCGCAGCACCTCTACGTAGGCCGTGCCGAACCACCGCAGCAGCCGGTAGCGCGTGATGCGCAGGGTTCCGATGAGAATGCCCAGCGCCAGGGCGATGATCCACGCCGCCATTCCGATGGCGATGGTCAGCCCCAGCCCCTTGAGCAGCCACATGCCGTAGGGGTACCGCCAGAGCACCCCCCAGTCGAATTCGTATGTCAGGCCCATGGCGAAAGGCTCCTATTTTTTCTTCCACCACCCGTCGGAGATGGGGTAAACGATCATCTGCAGGTAGTCCTTGTAGGCCTGGGACATCTTGATGGGGACCACGCCCTTGGGACCCATCCATTTTTCGTAGAGTTCGAAAAACTTGCCGGTCTTGATGGACCACACGATGGTGTTGTTGACGAAATCACGGAAGTCCGAATCGTTTTCGCGAACAATATAGGCGTAGGGTTCGTAGGCGATGGCAAAATCAACCGTCGTCCATTTGTCGGGATTTTTATCTTTCATGCGCAACCCCTCCAGCAGGCTGCGGTCGGTGGAATAGACATCGATTTTGCCGCTTTTCAAAGCCAGCATGCCCTGGGGATGCGTCTCGACCACCAGGATATCGGCTGGTTTGAACTTTCCCTCCTTGACAAGCTTCTCAATGGCCTGAAGGTTGGTCGAGCCTCTTGCCGCACCGATGCGCTTGCCGTTGAGGTCGGCCAGGGTCTTGATCCCCGAATCCTTTGGCACCAGAAACGTGGTTTCGGAAAAGAAGAAGATCAGGCTGAAATCGGCCACCTCCTCCCGCTTGGCGGTATAGGTGGTGGATCCCATCTCGACATCCACGGTACCGTTTACCACCATGGGGATACGGGTTTTGACGGTAACCGTAAAGGGCTCGATCTCGATTTTCTTACCGAAGCGCTTGGAGAGGTTTTCCGCCAGCAACCCGGCCATGTCCACCGAAAAGCCTACGTGCTTGCCCACCTTGGGGTCGATGTAGGCAAAGGGGATGGAGCCCTCGCGGAACCCCAGTTTGATCTTGCCGGTCTTTTCGATGCGATCCATGGTGGAGCCGGCCAGCACCGGTCCGCTGAGCAGAAATAAGGCCAGGCAGGCGATAAAAGCGGATAAAAACAGTTTTCTCATGGGGTCCTCCTTTTCGTGGGTTAAGGGTTGACGATTCCGGGAAAAAGCGTTTTCTCTTCCGGGGGAAAAGACCCACCGTCTACGGAATGTTGTGGACGTGTACTGCTGAGATGGCGCAACAGAAAAAGAAGATACATGGTTTCACGGGGTTTGGAAACCCTTTTCCGCCCATCCTGCCGATTCCAAGAAAGACCCCGAAATCTACCGGCAATGGTTCGGCTGCCCTTCTAGTCCGTCAACAGATGGGGCCCCTTGCCATCGATGGGAGTGTCCCCGGCGATTTTTGCCAGTATTCTGCCGGGCCTCGCCCATCGGTCCGCGATATGAGCGAAGAGAAGTCCCCCGGACCCGGTTTTGACGTCGACCACCCTTTCGTCCCTGCTGCGGGCGACGGGATTGATGATGTGGGCGACGATATCACCGGCGCGGAGCACTTCCCCCGGTTTTTTCAGAAACGCCACGACCCCCGGACTGGGAGCGGTGACGTGCTCCACGCCCCTGAGCGGAGTAGCCTCTTTGGGCAGCGGCGGCAGTGGAGGCGCGGTTCCGGCGATATACCCGCGCCTTTGCAGGAAACGGAAGATGTTTTGGGCATCGTTACGCCCGTAATCATAGCTGACGTCGCCGATTCCCCGCAGCTCCACCGTCGCCGCCAGGCAGGCGGGCTCGATGGGGTACTCCGGAAAGCGCTGCGGCAGTTGCCACCATATCTTGCTCAGGGCTTCATCGTAGGGGCTTCCACCGGAATCGCTGGCCAGCAGGGTCACGGCCGCGCCGAGCTGGGCACTCAGATCGGCGGCTGCGGGCCACAGGGGGGTGCCCAGGTAGACATGCAGCAAGGCTTGCTCATCACAATGGAGATCCAACGCGATATCGGCATCATAAGCCAGTGACAGCAATAACTTCTTCAGGTGGCCGGCCTGGTCTTTCGCAGAGACCGCAGCGATGGCTTCCGCCAGGGCCGCACGGATCACCCGTTTATTATGATTTGCATCGTCGGCCAGGCGGCCGGCGATTTTTTCGGCCACCGGGTCGATCAGCTCCAGGTGGCCGCGGTTGAAATTGACGCCGGTGGCCCGATCGTATCTTCCCACCAGGCGGTCATGATCCCACTGGGCGCCGCCGATGGGGTTGGCCACCGGGACAAGCACGATTTGCGATTGGATAAGGCCCTGCCGATCGGCCTCGTCGAGCAACGCCATCAGGCAGTGCATGGCCATGACACCCGGGGATTCATCCGCATGCAAGCCGGCCTGGAGGTAGGCTTTCTGGCCCGAATTATCGGCGCCATAGGTAATGACGCACAGCTCTTTGCGGTCTCCCATGGCGGAAGGCGGCAGGACGATGCGTTCTATGTTTTTCGTCGGCATGGCGGTGGCCTCCATCGGATGGCGCAGAAGTCTGTCAGGCGGCAGCTGCGGCGCTGTGTTCCTGGGGGCGAAGATGGGCGTACCATCTGTGCTCCAGCTTCTTAAAGAGCCAGACGAGCGTAAACGTTATGGCCATATAGAAAACCGCTGCCGTCAGAAAGGCTTCATAGGGGCTGTAGTAGCGTGAATTGACGATGCGGGCCGCACCGGTGATGTCGATGATGGTGATCACGCTGGCGAGGGAACTTCCGTGCAGCATGAAAATCACTTCGTTGCTGTAGGCCGGCAGCGCCCGTCGGAAGGCCCCCGGCAGGATGATGCGGCGGAACATCAGCCCCCTGGACATGCCCACGGATTTGGCCGCTTCGATTTCACCGATGGGCGTCCCCGCGATACCGCCCCGGATGATTTCGGTCGTGTAGGCGGCGGTATTCAAAGTGAAGGCCAGAAGGGCACACACATAGGCCTCTTTGAGAAAGACCCACAGAAAACTGGTCCTCACGATCTCGAACTGTCCCAGGCCGTAATAGATGATGAACATCTGCACCAACAGGGGGGTTCCCCTGAAAAAATAGACGTATGCCCGGACGGGGCCGGATATCAGGCGGTTTTTCGATGTCCTGAAAACCGCCAGCGGAACGGCCATGCTCAGCCCGATGGCCAGGGAAATGAAAACCAGTTGCAGGGTGGTTTTCAGACCCTGGATGTAAAGGCCGAAACTGTCAGCGATAATTGAAAAGTCCACGTATCAGGCCTTGATGACTCCTGCGCTGTACCGTTTTTCCATCCAGTTGAGCAGGTAAACGGATACAGAGGTGATGGCCAGGTAATTGAGCGCCACCACCAGGTAGAAGGTGAACGGTTTGCGGGTTGCGCCGGCAGCCAGCGCCGCTTTGCGGACCATGTCGTCCAGTCCGATGATGGAAACCAGTGCCGTCGTTTTGACCAGCACCAGCCAGTTGTTGCCGAATCCGGGAATAGCGTGGCGGATCATCTGGGGCAGCAGTATGCGGAAGAAAACCTGCAGGCGGGAAAGCCCGTAGGCGAACCCGGCTTCCAGCTGGCCTGCGGGAACCGCCAGAATCGCGCCGCGAAATGTTTCGGTCATATAAGCGCCGAAAATGAATCCGATGGTCAGAACGCCGGCGATGAAGGGGTTGATGTCGATATATCCGTTGAAGCCCAGCAGGGGGGCATAGCGGTTGATGAAAACCTGCCCGCCGAAAAAAACGATCAGCATGAGAACCAGGTCCGGAATGCCCCGGATGATGGTGGTGTAGAGTCGGGCCAGGCCTTCCAGAAACGGGGATCGCGACAGCTTGAAAAGGGCACCGATGAATCCCAGCAGCAGGGAGATGCCCAGTGCGGCCAGCGATAGCTCAATGGTCAGAAGGGTGCCCTCCAGAATGCTGGGCCCGTAACCGTACAGATCAAACATGCAGCGTGCTTCCCTGGAAAACCCGCCCGTCGTGTTTTGGGCGACGGGCAGGACGAGGTTTCTGCTTCAGAGTGACAGGGCCGTCACTAGTCTCCGTAAACATCGAAATCAAAGTATTTGTCCTGGATCTTTTTGTAGGTGCCATCGGCACGGATTTTGTCAATGGCAGCGTTGAATTTTTGGACCAGGTCCTTGTCCTCTTTGCGGATGGCGATGCCGGCGCCCTCACCAAACCATTTCTTGTCGGTTAAATTGGGCCCCACGAATTCGAAGTCCTTTCCCTCGGGCTTTTTCAGAAATCCTTCTTTAAGCGCCACGCTGTCGGCAAGCAGCATGTCGCAGCGGCCGGCGGTCAAATCCAGATAGGCCTCATCCTGGGTCCCGTAGCGTTTGATGGTGACGTCCTTGCCATAGTTGTCGGTTAGATAACGGTCATGAATAGTGGCTCTCTGGACACCGATGGTTTTGCCTTTGAGCGCTTCCCTGGAAAACTTTTTGATCAGCCCCTTGCGGGCGATGAACTTGGCAGGCGTCTGGTAATATTTTTTGGTGAAAGCGACTTTCTTTTTGCGCTCTTCGGTAATGGACATGGAGGCGATAATGGCATCGTATTTTTTGGCCAGCAGTGCGGGAATGATGCCGTCCCAGTCCTGGGGCACCAGTTCAATCTTGGCGCCCATGGCCTTGACCAGTGCCTTGGCAATATCGATGTCGAAGCCCTCCAGTTTGCCGTCGGGAGTAACCCAGCTGAAAGGCGGGTAGGCGCCTTCAACACCAACGCGCACCACCTTCCACTCCTTGGCCAGGGCGTTTCCCGCGAAGGCCAGCAGAACCACAATAAAGATCAGAACCAGCTTTTTCATTTTCCCCTGCATTGCATTCCCTCCTTTTGGGTTTCGGGTTGATAAAATTAGATGGAGCAGTCCAGAAACGCGCGGAAGCGTTCGCTTTTGGGCGAAACGAGGATTTCTCCCGGATCGCCTTCTTCTTCGATACGCCCCTCATTTAGAAATATGGCCCGCGTGGAAACATCCCGGGCAAAACCCATTTCGTGGGTCACCACGATCATGGTGCGGCCCTCATAGGCCAGCTTGCGGATCACCTGCAGCACCTCACCGACGAGTTCCGGATCAAGGGCCGAGGTGGGTTCATCGAAAAGCATTACATCGGGCTCCATGGCCAGCGCTCTGGCAATGGCGGCCCGTTGCTGCTGTCCGCCGGAAAGGTGTGCCGGATAGGCGTTTTTCTTGTCGTAGATGCCCACCTTTTCCAAGTATCTCTCGGCCACCTGAACGGCTTCCGCCTTGGGGACCTTGAGGACGTGCACGGGCGCTTCGATGACGTTTTGAAGTATGGTCATGTGAGACCACAGGTTGAACTGCTGAAAAACCATGGAAAGCCGCGTGCGCACTTTCTCAACCTGCTTGCGGTCGGCGGGAACGCGTTCGCCGCGGCGGTTGGTTTTCATCCGGATTTCTTCATCCCCCACGCGGATGGTCCCCTTGTCGGGGACTTCCAGCAGGTTGATGCAGCGCAGCAGCGTACTCTTTCCCGATCCGCTGGACCCCAGAATGGAGATCACATCTCCCTTGTGCGCCGATAATGTAACGCCCTTCAGAACTTCCAGGCTGCCGAACCGTTTGTGCAGGTCTTCAAGAACCAGCGCTGTTTCACCTGTGTCCATTGGACTCCTGTCACGGGTAGAAAGGGACAAACCGGGCATGCTCGATCAGATGCCCTTGTCCAGGATGTTCTTGTCGTGCTTGAGGCGTTCCTGGATGCCGCGGCCGATCTGGAAAGTGCGGTTGAACTCCGCCCAGAAATCTTTGTGCTCCTGTTTCCAGTTCTCGCCGAAGCGTTCGTTAAAGTAGTCTCCCAGGCGGTCAAAGAGCAGTTTCCAGGGAGGCTCACCGCGTTCGTGGGCACCCAGCAGGTCGTTGAGCAGCGTGTCCAGATCGGCCAGGGTCTCCTTGGGCAGGTAGGAAATGGCCCCCTTGCGGATGGAGGCCATGAGCGTTTCGGGGTTCACGGCGTGGGCGGTGAGCATAACCGTGGGGATGCCCCGGGCCACGGTTTCCTCGAGCAGCTTCAGGCCGTTAACGCCCATGATGTCCAGAATGGCCAGGTCGTAGCGGGTGTTGCGGATTTTTTCCAAGGCGCTGTCGTAGTCGCGCGCCGTGTCGATGCGCGCCGTGTCCAGGATGTCTTCGATGGTTTCCAGGATGTCTTCTTCGTCGTCGACGGCCAGGATGTGCTTGCCGTCGATGTAAGATTTTTTCTGCGACATCTATCACTCCTCCTGTGTGGGTCTTGCGGTGGTCAGTGTGCAGGGCAGGATCAGCCGGAAAACGGCGCCGTGGCCCTCCGTGCTCTCCAGCTGGATGTCACCGCCCATGCCGCGCGCCAGCACCCGTGCGCCGGCCAGCCCCAGGCCGTGTCCGCGGCGCTTGAGCTCACCGTCGGTCTTGACCTGGGTGTAGCGCCTGAAAACCAGATCGTGGTGTTCGGCAGCGATGCCGGGTCCGTCATCGGCGACCTCGATGACCAGGTCGTCGCCCCGCCGCTGCAAGCGGATGTTGACGGTCTCCCGGCGGTGGTAGAGGGCGTTTCCGATCAGGTTGCCCACGATTTGGCGGAACTTGGTCTCGTCCTGCATCACCTGGGCGCTGTCGGCCCCGGGATCGACGGCCAGGTGGATGCCGTTTCCCTCCAGAAAGGCCGCCAACTGGCCGCGGTCGGCCTCCAGGGGGATCTGGTCGGCCAGGCTGCCCAGGGTGATCTCCAGCACCTCCAGCAGCGTTTCCAGGGTAACGGCGGCCGGGTCGAAGGCTGCACAGGCGAAACAGCCGGCCTGGGAACGGCCGATCTCCAGCAGGCTGTTCATCATGTGGCGTGTCTTGCGTGTGTTGCGCAGCACGCGTTTGAGGGTCTTTTCCTGCTTGGTGGACAGGGGGCCGAACTTGTCGCGACGCTCCAGCAGGGTGCGCACGCCGGTCTCGATGACCGCAACGGGGCCCTTGAGTTCATGGATCAGAAACTCGATCTGCAGCTCGCGGAAAAAGTCCACCGGCCGGTCTTGCGCCGGGGGTTCTGCCGGTTTTTTTGAATGGCGAAAGATTTTCATGCGCGTGCGTTGTCCTTGCCTGACGGTGAATCATTCGCATCGCCGACGGTGGGCTCCCCGCTTTGCGGCGGGTCCTGCGGTGCCGGCGGGAACTGTACCGTCACGGTGGTCCCGCCGGACGCGAAGCAGTCCTGCGGTTTTGCGCAGTGAGGGCAGTCCGCAATTTTTCCCGGGCAGCGGTCCGCGTCGCCGGGAAGGAAAGTGCAACGCCGGGAGTCCAGTCGGATGTCGAAGCCGTAGCGTTCCGAAAAAATCTTCATGCGCAGCAGGTCGAAGCCCTTGCCGCCGGCTTCGAATTCGTAGGGGCTGCGTGTGGCGTAATCCATGGTTTCACGGGTAGAGAAGTAGTTCTCGAAAATCAGGCGGCGGTTCTCCGCGGTGATGCCGACACCCCAGTCCTGAACCTCTAGGCGGGGGCCCTCGGCGGTGTCTGCGACACGCACCGCGATGCGCCCGTCGTCCGGGGTGTTCTCCACGGCGTTGCGCACCAGACCCTCGATGATCTTGGAGAGCACTTCTTCGGGGATGCACACCATGCGCGTCGGCTCCGTTTCCACCGTGACCGCCACCGCTCGCCGGGCGAAACGCTGCCGCAGCCGTTCGACGGTGTCGGTGGCGAAACGGTCCAGCCGGATGTCGCGGCTGACCGCCTCCATGGGACCGAAGAGCGCGTCGATGCGCCGCCGGATGCGCGCCGCGACGGTTTCGTCGCCGGTCTCCTGCTCCACCAGCGTCTCGAGTTCGTCGGAGCAGGCTTCCAGCAGGGTGTTGAGCATGTGGTGGCTGTCGTAGCGCCGCTCGCGAAGGATGTCCTCGATTTCGTACTGCATGGCCAGCAGCCGCTCCAGGTTGCGCTGGCAGCGCGCCACCACCCGCCGCCAGTCGCCGGCCCGGGCGCCGGAAGAAAGCTTCTTCTCCAGCAGGGTGAGAGAGGCCGAGAGCACCGACACCGGCGTCTTGAGCTCGTGGGACAGGTGGTGGATGACGCGGTCCTTGGCGCGGTTGAGGGTCTTGACCTCCTGGTAGGAGCGCCTCAATGCTTCGTTGATGCTGGCGTTTTCCAGGGGCAGGGCCACCAGCGAACTAATGGTGGAAAGCAGCGCGACGTCGTCGTCGTCGAAGCCGCCCTCCTTTTTGTTGACCGCGCACAGCACGCCGATGGTGCGCTCCGGCGTCTGCAGCGGCACGTCCAGCATATTTAGCGTGCGGTAGCCCACCTGGTCGTCTACGCGTTTGAAAAAGTAGGGGCTTTTGGATGTGTCGGGCACGATCAGGGGCTTGCCCGTGCGCAGCACGTGGCCGGCCACACCGCGGTCGGCCGGAAAGCGGATCTCGCGCATCCTGCGGCCGGTGGTCGAGTCGTCGTAGGAGGCCACGCGGATGAAGAATTCCTGTTTCTCCTCATCGAGCAGGATGACCGAGGCGCCCTTGACGGCCAGCAGGCTGCGCACCTCGCCGATGATAAACTGCAGCAGGTCGTCCAGGCGCCGGTAGCGGGGAAGCGCCGTGGCGATTCGAAACAGCGCCTCGTTGGTTCGTTCGGCGCGCTTTTCACGGGTCACGTCGCGCAGGATGACCACCTGGCCCGAGGGCTGGTGGTCGGATTTCTCGTAGAACACGGCACTGTCGAGCACTACGTCGATGAGACGTCCGTCCTTGGTCAGCCGCCGCGTTTGGAAGCCGTGGATGACCTTTTTTTCGAACAGTTCCCGCGTGCCGGCCCGGGTTTCCTCGACCTTGTCGGGGGGGATAAAGGGGATGCGCCGACCTTCGAGTTCCTCCAGCGTCCATCCGAAGACCTTGACGAAGGCCGGGTTGACGTAGGTTACACGGTGTTCCATGTTGAGCACGTAGACCGGGTCCGGCAGAAAATCCAGCAGTGCCCGGTAACGGCGCTGGGCCCGGCGACTGGAGAGCACCTGGTCCATGGCGCAGCGCTCGGATTCGCGCACCGCCTCCAGGGCCTGGTGCCGGAGAGTGACGTCGCGGGCCACGCCCCGGAAGCCCGCAGGCTTGCCCTTTTCGTCGCGGATCAGTTTGGCCGATATCTCCAGCCTGCGGCGCCGGCCGTCCTTGCGGCGGATTTCCCACTCAATGTCGGTGACGCTGCGGCCCGTGCGGTAGATGCGGTTGAAGCTGCGGTAGGCGATGCCGGCGTTCTGCTCGTCCATGAAATCCCGGTAGCTGCGGCCGAGGATCTCCTCGCCCGGGTAGCCGAAGATGCGGCACAGCGCGCGGTTGAAGAAGGTGAATTCCCCCCGCAGGTTGGTTTCGTAAAATCCATCGGCCACCTCCTCGATGAGCATACGGTAGCGCTCGAGCTCAATGTCGGGCTCGGGGGGGTGGGGGGCGTTTTCGGGCGTTTTTGAAGCCATGCGGATCAACCGGGTAAAGAGTGGATGCCTGCAGACAACCGACGCCCTCAGTTTAGCGGCTGGCGTCGAGCAGGGTCAAGCAAAAAGACGCCCTGCGCGGACAGCATGGCGCGAGTGACATTGCCCGCGCCGGAACCGGGTGGGGCTGTCCCGGACACGGCGACGGGACGACGGGGGTGAATGCTTGAAAAAAATAATGCAGGCGCCCGTTGAAGGCCGATTCAGGTTCCGGTAACTTCCAGCAATCGCGGGAGGCGGAGCGGACGGGCAGCCTGCATTATTGTCAGCAAAAAAATCTACCGCAGCTGTTTGGGCCTTTCGTCCACCACGCGCAGGGCCTTGCCCTCGCTGCGGGCGATGAACTTGGGCTCCACCAGTTCGACCTCCACGGTGATGCCGATGCTGCCCTTGATGTGTCCGGCGATCTTGGCTTCCACCTCGAAGCGCTTTTCCTTGCCGGCGTCGTAGATTTCCTTCTTGCCTTCCACCTGCACGATGAGTTGATCCAAGTAGCCTTTCTTGCGCACCACCAGGCGGTACTGAGGCTCGACCTCCTCGATCTCCAGCAGCAGGGCCTCGATCTGGGAGGGGAAGACGTTTACGCCGCTGATGATCAGCATGTCGTCGGTGCGGCCGAAGACCTTGTCCATCTTGAGCAGCGTACGCCCGCAGCTGCACTCTTCGCGGTACAGGCGCGTGATGTCCTTGGTGCGGTAGCGGATCATGGGCATGGCCCTGCGCTGCAGTGAGGTGAAGATCAGTTCGCCCTTTTCGCCCAGCGGCAGCGGTTCGAGGCTCACGGGGTCCACGATCTCGGCCAGGTAGTAGTCCTCGTTGATATGCAGGCCCTGCTGGGCCTCGCAGTCGAAAGCCACCCCGGGTCCGCCCAGCTCGGTCAGGCCGTAGGCCTCCATTGCCCGGATACCCAGGCGCGCCTCGATCTCCTTTCTCATCTGGGAAGTCCAGGGCTCGGCACCAAAGATACCCACCCGCAACGGCAAAGCCTTTAGGTCGACCCGCATCTCCTCGGCACGCTCGACAATGGTCAGGGCGTAGGACGGGGTGCAGCACAGCACGGTGGTGCCGAAGTCCTTCATAATGGTGATCTGGCGTTCGGTGAGGCCCGAACTGGTGGGCACCACGGTGCAGCCCATGGTGGAGGCGCCCAGGTGAAAGCCCAGGCCGCCGGTGAACAACCCGTAGCCGTATGCGTTCTGCACGATATCCTCGGCCGAGACGCCGGCGGCTGCAAAGTTGCGCGCCATGCAGTCCGCCCACATGTCGATGTCTGCAGCTGTGTACGGCCCGGTGATCGGCTTGCCGGTGGTACCCGAAGAAGCATGCACACGAACAACGTCCTTCATGGGTACGGCGCACAGGCCGAAGGGATACTCGTCGCGCAGGTCGGTCTTGACCGTGAAGGGCAGTTTGGCCACGTCCTCCAGGGACTTGATGTCATCGGGTTTGACACCGGCCTCTTTGAACTTCTTGCGGTAAAAAGGCACCCTCTTCTGGACCCAGGCTACGGTTTCCCGGAGCTTTTCCAGTTGGAACTTCTGCAGGTCTTCGACGGGCATGCTCTCGAATTTCTTATTCCACATCGGTCTCCTCCTTGTGTCTGTGCCGCTACAGCGGGAAAACGGTCGTCTGCGGCTAAATCGCGGCCGCCGCCTCGAACCCCAGGTCGAAAGCCTTAAGGTTGGACTCCAGAAAGGCCTTCTTGGTGCGGGTGCGCATGGCCTCCTTAACCTGCTCGGCGGTCAGGGGCAGCACGCCGCTCTGGATCAGCGCACCGAGCAGCACCATGTTCAGCGCCCGCACGTTGCCCGATTTTTTCGCCAGGGCCGATGCGTCCAGGGCGATCAGGCGGCCGGTCTTTTTGCGGATCAGCTCCTGTATCTGGTCGATGTCGGGGTAGACCCCCTGGCCGATGGCCACGGTAAAGGGCGGCAGCGGCGCCAGGTTGGTGATCACTACCGTTTCGGTGTTGCACTTATTCAGCGCCCGCAGGGTCTCGCAAGGCTCAAAACCCACCAGCACGTCGGCCTCGCCGTCGGCGATGATGGGGCTCTGGGCGTCGCCAAACACCATGGCCGACTCCACTACGCCGCCGCGCTGGGCCATGCCGTGGATCTCACTCATGCGCACCGGAATGTCGGCCAGCAGGGCCGCCTCGGCGAGCACACCGGATGCCAGCAGATTGCCCTGTCCTCCCACTGCAACGATGATCAGTCTTGTCGTGTCCGTCATTGGTCGTATCCTGTCTTGAAGTGAACGGTTATGGGTTCCGGTCCGCTACCCGGCCTTCTTGACGGGTCGGATGGCGTTTTCCGGGCAGATCTGGGCGCACACCGCACAGCCCACGCAGGCCACCTCGTCGATGTGCACGCGCTCGTTCTCGATGTAAAACGCCGGACAGGCCAGCTGGTTGATGCAGTCGCGGTGGTTCTTGCACGCGTCGCTGATGTAAAAGGCGCGTTTCTTTTTGAGTTTGTAGGCCTGGGCGAACAGGGCGCAGGGCTCCTCGGAGATGATGACCGACACGCCCTCGTAAGAAAGTGCCTCCTTGATGGCCTCGATGCTTTTGGCCAGCTTGAAGGGCTTGATCTTGACGATTTTTTGCACCCCCAGGGCCTCGACCACTTTTTCGATGGAGATGCGGCCGTAGCCCTGCAGGTTGAACACCGACATGTCCACGCCGGGGTTGGGCTGGTGGCCGGTCATGGCCGTGATGCCGTTGTCCAGGATGACCAGGGTGTGGTTGTGGTTGTTGAAAACAGCGTTGACCAGCCCCGGGATGCCGGAGTGAAAAAAGGTGGAGTCGCCGATGAAGGAGATCACCTTTTTGTCGGTGGCCACGGCGAAACCGCCCGGCGTTCCGGCGGATGACCCCATGCACAGCAGGAAGTCGGCCATGGACAGCGGCGGAAGCATGCCCAGGGTATAGCAGCCGATGTCGGTGGGGTAGATGGTGTCCAGTCCCAGTTCGGCCACGGCCTTTTTGATCTCCAGGTAGGTGGCCCGGTGAGAGCAGCCGGCGCACAGGTTGGGCGGCCGGTTGGGCAGCGGTGGGATGTCCGAGAGGTCCGGCACCTCCGGCGGCGTGTAGGGCACATCGAAAAAGCGGGCCACGCACTGGCGCACCATTCCCGGATTGAACTCATAGAGGCGTGAGAACAGGTCTTCGGCCTTGCCGCGGATGGGCAGCGTCAGGCCGGCTTCCTGGGCAAAGGCCTTGACGGCCTCCTCCATGACCGGTTCGCCCTCCTCGACGATCAGCACCTTGTCGCTGGCCGCCAGAAAGTCCTTGATCATCTTTTCGGGCATGGGGTGGGAGAGGCCCAACCGCAACACGCGCACCCGGTCGCCGAGGTCCAGTTCCCCGACCGCGTCGGTCACGTAGGTGTAGCTTACCCCGTTGCAGATGATACCGCCAGGCCCCTTGCCGTCGATGATGTTGAAATCCGAGGTTTCGGCGATGTCGCGGGCCTTGTGCCAGTTTTCCAGCAGTTTGACGTGCAGCTTGCGGGCCACGGCCGGCACCGGCACCTGGTTCATGGGGTCCTTGGTGAAGTCACCCTTTGTTTTGGGGGGCATGATCTTGTCGAGTTCCACGATGCCCGAGGAATGGTTAATGCGCGTGGTGGTACGCAGGATCACCGGTTCGCCCAGCTGTTCGGAAAGCTCAAAAGCGTAGGCTGTCATGCGCCGCGCCTCATCCACCGAAGAGGGCTCCAGCACCGGCAGACCCGAGAGTTTGCCATAGAAACGGTTGTCCTGCTCGTTCTGGCTGGAGAACATGAAGGGGTCGTCGGCCGTAACCACCACCATGCCGGCCTTGACGCCCACGTAAGCCAGGGTCATGAGCACGTCGGCGGCCACGTTGAGGCCCACGTGTTTCATCATGCACATGGCGCGCACGCCGGCGTTGGCGGCCGCGGCGGCAACCTCCATGGACACCTTTTCGTTGGTACTGTACTCGAAAAACAGGTCGCTTTCCTGGGACATCTGGAAAAGATTCAGGGAGATCTCCGACGACGGCGTGCCGGGATAGGTGGTGGCCACGGCCACACCGGCCTCGATGGCGCCGCGCGCGATGGCTTCGTTGCCAAGGAGCATCATCTTTTTGCCGGGCTGGTCAGTCAATAGCTTGTGCATGGTCGCTTCCTCGCGGTTTGGTATCGGTGGTTTCAGCACAAAGCCCCCGGCGTTGCCGCCCGGGGGCTGGAGTCCCTACGTGTTTCAGGTGCCCTTGAACTCGGGGCGCTTGCGGCCCAGCGAGGAGAGCCCCTCCAGGGCATCGGCGGTGGCGAAGATCTCGGGCAGGTGCCCCAGCTCGATCTCCACGGCCTCCGGAATGGACTTGCCCTGCTGTGCGTCGATGATTTCGCTGGCCAGCTTCAGCGCGATGGGGGCCTTGTAGCCCACGATCTTGACCAGTTTGGCGGCCAGGTCCCCGGGCACGCCCTCGGGAGGCTGACCGGCCAGCAGGCGCTGGACGTTTTCCGGGCTGCAGGCCGCGGCCAGGGGTTTAAGATGTTCCGGGATCTGTCCCGGGCGGTACTTTTCCGTCTTGCCGCGCTGCACCAGTGCCTTGACGGCGGTCTCCACCTCGGCCGGCTCGACCACCTCGTCCACGATGCCCAGGGCCTTGGCGTCGGCCATGTTGAGGGGGGCGCCGGTGAAGGTGTAATACTTGGCCAGTTCCGGTCCGGCGTGACGCGCCAGGCGCAGCATGCCGCCCAGGCCCGGGTAGATGCCGATACCGGTTTCGGGAAAGGCCATGGAGCCGGCCGGCGTGGCCACGATGGCCTGGCAGGCCATGGCCAGCTCGCTGCCGCCGCCCATGGAAAGGCCGTCGAGCAGGGCGATGGTCAGCTTGTCGCTGTTCTCCAGGCGCAGCAGCAATTCGTGGCCGCGGCGGGTAAAGGCCACGATGTCCTCGATGCGGCCCGCGCGGATCTTGTCCACGAAATACTTGATGTCGGCGCCGGCCACGAAGGCCTTGCCGGCGCCCTGAAAGACGATGGCCTTGACCTGGGGGTCGGACTCGGCCTCGTTGAAGCGCGCCTCCAGCTGGTCCACCACCGTGGGGTTGAGGGCGTTCATGGCCTCGGGGCGGTTGAGGGTGATCCAGGCGATGCCGTCTTTGACCTCCAGGTCCACGAAGTTGAATTCAAAGGGCTTGCCCAACGCCTTCTGGCGGGCCAGGATTTCGGGCATCTTGAAGTCGTCGTAACGTTCGGCGATCTCTCCGACCACGCGGTAGGTGCGGTCGATGCCGATGCGGTTCATGATCTCGAAAGGCCCCTCGATCCAGCGCAGTCCGATCTTGGCGCCGCGGTCGGTGTCCTCGATAGAAGCCACGCCCTCGTCCACCAGGGCCGCGGCCACGCCCAGGCACACGCCGTAGAAGCGATCGATGATGGGCTCGAGCCGGGACTCGTCCACCTCGCCGTCCAGGTTCCAGTTCTCGCCCTTTTCCATCTGGGCCTTGAGAATCTCGGCCGGGGCGTAAAAGGGGCCCAATTCGTTGCCCAGGGTGGTGGCGGCGTGCACGGCGATGGGAATACCGGTGACGTTCATCAGCAGGAAGGGCCCCATGCCGATGCGGAAGGCCTTCTTGGCGGCCTCCTCGATGGTGGGAATGTTGGCCACGCCCTCTTCGAGCATGCGCGCGGCCTCGTTTAAGAAGGGCACGAAGAAGCGGTTGACGGCGAAGCCGGGGGCGTCTTTGACGACGATGGCGGTTTTGCCGTGCAGCCGGGCGGCCAGCAGGCTCTTTTCCAGGGTCTCGCGGCTGGTGCCTTCGTGGGGGATGACCTCCAGCAGGCGGTTCTTGGCCGGGTGAAAGAAGTAGTGCAGGCCGATGAAGCGGTCCGGCCGCGAGGTCTTTTCCGCAAAGTCGCGCACATAGAAGCTGGAGGTGTTGGTGGCCAGGATGGTTTTGGGTTCGCAGACCTTGTCCAGGCGTTCAAACAGGTCCGTCTTGACGGCCTTGTCCTCGAACACGGCTTCGATCACCAGGTCGGCGTCGGCCACGGCCGCGATGTCGGTGGCGCCGGTCAGGCGCCCCAGAATTTCCGCCACCTTTTCCGGAGTGAAGATCTTGCGCTGCACGCCCTCGTCCAGCATTTTCTTGATGGTGGCCATGCCGCGGTCGACGAACTCCTGCTTGATGTCCACCATGGTGACCGGAATGCCCTCCTGGGCGATTTTCTGGGCGATGCCGCTGCCCATGTTGCCGGCGCCGATGACGCCGATCTTGTTGATTTGGGACATACAGGAACCTCCTCTTGACTCGGCTGTTTCAGTCGTTTCCGATGGGCCGGACGGAGAAATGGCCACAGACCCACACGGACCATCACTGGAAAGCCCGGTTAGCGGTTCTTCCACTGGGGTTTGCGTTTTTCGTAGAAACTGGCGATACCTTCGGCCGTGTCTTCGGTCTTCATCAGCTCGTTGAGGAACAGGTCAGCTACCGAGGACAGGGCCTTTCCGAAGGGCATGCCGTAGTGCTGCTTGACGGCGCGCTTGTTGAGCCGCAGGATCAGCGGGCTGCTGGCCGTAAACGCGCCGATGCGCTTTTCCACGGCCTCCTCGAAGGCCTCGGCGGCCGCCACCGTGCTGACAAACCCCATGGCCCGGGCTTCGGAGGCCGGATAGACGCGGCCGCTGGTGCAGACCTCGATGGCCTTGGCCGGCCCGATCAGTTCGGGCAGCCGGATGGCGGCATACGGCGGCAGGAAGCCCAGGCGCACCTCGGGCTGCCCGAAAACCGCCTTTTCCGAGGCGATGACCACGTCGCAGGCGATGGCGTACTCCATGCCGCCGCCCACGCAGGCGCCGTGCACGGCCGCCATCAGCGGAATCTCGATGGTGTCGATGATCTCGAAGGAGCGGTTGAAAGTGGCAATCATACGGTCGACCATTTCGGGCTTGTGGTCGCCCACGTCCACGCCGGCGCACCAGCTGGGGCCGGCACCGAAGATGACCGCGCACTTGAGCTCCCTGTCGGCGGCCACCTCCGACAGGACGGCGTTAAAGGCCTCGATCATATCGATGTTGAAAACGTTGTGCTTGGGCCGGTCGAAGGTGATACGTGCCACCTGGTCGGCGATTTCCAGTCGAACGGTTTTCTCTGCTGCCATGTCACACCTCTTGGAGTGCCTTTGTATCGAAAAATAACCTTTGGAATTCCGTACGCTCTGTCCCTTTGTGCCTCTGCCCTTTTACACCTTTTGTTCCATCCATCCAGCCGCCTCCGACCGATCCCTACTCCGCCTTTTCGAAGACGTAATTCAGCTGCCCGTTTTCCAGGCGGTTGACCACCGTCTTCATGGCCATGCCCACCTGGATATCCTCTGCGGCAACACTGTCGGCGATACGGCCGAAGACCTTGTAGTCGCCGTAGTCCAGCAGGGCGATGCAGTAGGGCAGGTCGCCCTCGAACCCCACCGGGGCATACTGCAGGCGGCTGTAAGTGACCAGTTTGCCCGTACCGGAGACGTCGAACCACTCCATCTCGCTGTCCAGGCACTTGAAACAGTCGCTGCGGGGAGGGAAAAAGCGGGTGCCGCAACCGGCGCAGCGGGTACCGGTCACGCGTCCGTCTTCCAGATGGTCGATGAAGTCGTTGACCTTGGTGGTGGCCGTGAAACTGACGGTGCCGAATTTGGAAAAACGCGTGTCGAGTTCTCTTTTCGCCATGATTGCTACCTCCCCAGAATGGTCACGTTGCCGTAGAGGCCGACCCCGCCGATGTTGTGCACCAGGCCGATGGCCGGGTCCCTGACCTGCATGTCGCCGGCCTCGCCCCGCAGCTGCAGTACGATGGTGCGGATCTGCGAACCGCCCGTGGCGCCGATGGGGTGGCCCTTGGAGAGCAGGCCGCCGTCAACGTTCACCGGGATCTCGCCCTCCTTGTAGGTGGCCTTGCTGCGGATCAGTTCGGGGCCCTCCCCGGGCTGGGCGAACCCCAGGTTCTCGTAGGCCATCAGCTCGGCAATGGTGAAGCAGTCGTGCACCTCGGCCACGTCGATGTCCGCAGGCCCCACGCCGGCCATCCCGTAAGCCTGGCGGGCGGCCTCTTTGGCCACGGCCAGGCCCGTGAACAGATCCCGGCCGGCCAGGTTGACACTGGCCGTGGCGGCGCCCAGGCCCAGGATCCAGACGGGCTTGTCGCACCAGGCGCGGGCCTTTTCCTCGCTGGCCACGATGACGCACGAGCTGCCGTCGGCGTTGGCGCAGCAGTCGCCGACGCGCAGGGGGCTGGCCACCGGCCCGGTCATGCGGCTTTCCGGATCGGTGAACATGTCGAAGGTGACCGGCTTGCGGTAGACGGCCAGCTCGTTGATCTGTCCGTAGGTGGCGGCTTTGACGCGGATCAGCGCCAGGTCGTCCGGAGACGTGCCGTAGGTGGCCATGTGGGCCTGGGCGTACATGGCGTAGTAGGCCGGCATCATGGTGCCGAAAGGGCTCTCCCACTGGATGTCCGCGCCGCGGCCCATGCGCTCCTGGGACTCGGAAGAGGATATCTCCGACATCTTTTGGAAGCCCAGCACGGCCACCACGTCGTGCAGCCCGGAAGCCACCAGTGAGTAGGCCAGGCGCAGTCCGGTGCTGGAAGAGGAGCACAGGGTCTCCACATAAAAGGTGGGCTGGGGGTTGAGGCCCAGGTACTCGGCGAAGACGCCGGCCGGTGAGCGCTGCTTGTCATACTCCGGGGCCGAGCAGACCACCGAGGCGTCGATCTGTTCGGTGGTCAGCCGGGCGTCGACCATGGCGTCCTTGAAAGCCTCGAAGGCCAGTTCGCGGATGGATCCCGGGTACTGGCGCACAAAGGGGCTCTGGCCGACACCGATAATGGCAACTTTTCCCATTCGCTTCTCCCCTGTTCAGTGGTCAATGTAAAAAATTAGATTTGTTATTCAATCAGATCGAATCATTATATATACTGTCCTCCATCCACCTTGATAACCTCGCCGGTGACGTGGCGCGCCTTGTCCGAAGCCAGGAAGGCCACCATGTTGGCCAGGTCTTCGGGTTGGCCCACGCGCTTGAGCACGATCTCGGCCAAGGCCATTTCGATGATCTTATCGCGGGCCTCGGCGTTTTTGAGCATGGCCGTCTCGATTAGTCCCGGTGCGACAGCGTTAACGTTGACGCCGAAGGCGCCCAGCTCTTTGGCCAGCGCCTTGGTGTAGCCGATAATGCCGGCCTTGGAGGCCGAGTAGTTGCTCTGGCCGAATTTGCCGCGCAGGCCGTTTATGGAGGTGATGTTGATGATCTTGCCGTACTTCTGATCTTTGAGCAGGGGGGCCACATGGCGCACGAAGTTAAAGTATCCCTTTAGGTTTACCTCGATGACGCGGTCCCACTGCTCCTCGCTCATCTTCCAGCAGACGCCGTCCCAGTTCATGCCGGCGTTGTTCACCAGGATGTCGATGCGGCCGAATTCGGCCAAAGCCGCTTCCACCACCTGGCGGGCCTCGTCGAAGGAAGAGATGTCGCATTTGACGGCCAGCGCCTTGCGGCCCATTTCCCGGATCTGGTCTCGAACCTTGAGGGCCTCGTCTTCATGCCGGCGGTAGGTGAGGCAGACGTTGGCCCCCTCGCGGGCCAGTTCAAGGGACGTGGCGGTTCCGATTCCCTGGGAACCGCCCGTGACGATGGCGTTTCTGTTTTCCAGCAGCATGCTCGCGATCCTTCCCCGTTGAGAATTGCCAGTAATTAAAGAAGTTATATAAAAGCTACATTACAGCTACTTCGTAGGTGAGTCAAGAAAAAAATGCCATTCAGTCCGGGGCCGCATGAACTCGCATGGAGGGCTGATGACTGCAGAAAAAACCGTTGCCGACGGCATTTGTCCGCGCGGGGGTACGGATGCGTTTTCGGGACAGTTGCCGG
>JAMOVG010000240.1 GCA_027061725.1 Desulfobacteraceae bacterium | reverse complement strand
GGCAGGTGCTGCTCAAAACCCACCACCACAAGACCGCCGCCGCTGAAATCCTGAAGATCCCACGCACCACGCTGTGGCGCAAGATCAAGCGCTACGGCCTGGAGTGACATGCACCTGTGCCCCCTGCCACCGATCTATTTCATATTGAAACAGCTCTTCAACAAATTGGAAACAATAAGAAAAAACCTCATCCAGCGGCGTGACCGCCCTCAATTTGTTCCGATTTGAAACAATACCCGCCCCTTCTTTTCCCCGCCACAAGACATAACCTTCTGAAATAGAAACAGAATCAATTTCTGGCACGATTTTTGGTAGCCACAATCCACGGTGGCCGCCGGCAGAGACGGTACAAACCGGAACGGCCACCGAACACCGTGTCCAACCCAGGGAGGCGACGTGACCCACCAGAAGAAAATCCTGGTCCTATTCACACCGGCCACCAGGGGGCTGAATGCCGCCTACCATGCTTTCTCGCTGGCCGAACGCATCCGGGCCAGGATCACCGTGCTGTACTTCAGGCCGCCCGGCGGTGGGGGTCGGGGGGGCAACTGGCTGGAAGAGGCGCTGCGCAACATCACCCGCGACGCCCGCCAGGAGTCCCTCCCGGTGACCTACCGGGTGGCGGAGGGAGCCTTCGAAGAGGAAATCGCCGCGCTGATCGACGAGGCTGACATCGACCTGGTGGTCTACGACGCCGACGACAGCGCCGGCCCCCACGGGCCCGCCATCCGCCGTATCCGGTCACGCGTCTCAATCCAATTCATCGAGGTCAAGAAAAAATGTGACTACAAATTTAATTGTTTACAGGGAAAGGAGCACTGAGCATGCCCATCGTGCTGATCTCTAGCGCACCCCACGGCATGGGTGAGGAACTGGCCCGCAGCCTGCAGCAGAAGACGGGCTGGCCTCTGCTGGACCGCGACATGGTGGCCGAGGAGGCCCGCGACCGGGGCATCAAGCTCGGGCGGCTGGAGCTGGCCGTCATCAAGTCGCCCCGCATGCACGAGAAACTGGCCCGCGAAAAGAAGCTCTACCTGGCCTTCGTGACCGCCAAGATCTGCGAGAGCGCCCGTGACGGAAACCTCATCTACCAGGGCCGTGCCGGCCACCTGCTGCTGCCCGGCGTGAGCCACCGGCTGCGGGTGGGGGTCATGGCGCCCAAGGACCTGCGCATCAAAAAGGCCATGCAGGACCTGGGGCTGTCCCTGGAAAAGGCCACCGGCTACATCGAGCAACTGGACGAGGACATCGACAAGTGGGCCCGCTTCGCCCACCGCGAGCCGTCGCTGCGCGACCCCCTGCAGTACGACGTTTACCTGCACCTGCAGACCATGAGCCTGAGCAGTGCGGCGGCCGTGCTGTGCGACATGGCCAACCTGCCCGAGTTCCGGCCCTCGCCGGTCAGCCTGCAGGCCATGCAAGACGTGGACCTGACGGCGCGCGCCATCCTGAAGCTGGCCTTCGACGAACGCACCCGTTCGGCGGATCTCGGCGTGCGGGCCGCCAACAATGTGATCACCGTCACCTACCGCCCGCGCCAGGAGGTGGACGACCGCGCCATCACGGCGGTTCTCAAGGACCTCGAGGGTGCCCGTGAGTGCATGTGTACCATGGCCGAGTCGGTCATCCTGTGCATCCAGGAGAACTTCGACCCGTCCTCGCGCGACTTCGCCCAGATCCTTGAGTTGGCCGGCCGCTGGGGCGCCGCCGTGGAACTGTTGCGCTACATCCCGGCCGAGAAGGCCGCCATGGAAAATCAGGCGCCCGACACGGACCGGCCGGCGGCGACACAAAAGGAAACCAAGTACACCGGTGGGGTGGAAGACGACCGCCCGCGGCCGTCGAGGGACGACGGCGGGCTGGCACGGGCGCTGGAGGAACTGATCTCGGCGGGGCGTTCGGCCGGCGGTTTGACCATCTGCGGCGAGCGCAGCGACCTGCTGGAAGCCATCGAGGTCAACAGCAACCTGTCGCTGGTGGCCCTGGGGGACCTGTTCCTGGAAAAGGGCAAGGAGGCACGCCAGCGCAACACCCGCGAGCTGGCCCTGGTTATCCGTGAACGGCTCAAGGTGCCGGTGATCACCTGTGAGGAGATGGCCTCGCGCTTCCTGTTCCGCAAGAAGCAGGCCCTGCGGCTGGCCTTTTTCGCCGCGCTGGTGGCCTGCGTTTAC
>JAMOVG010000239.1 GCA_027061725.1 Desulfobacteraceae bacterium | reverse complement strand
GCCAAACGGCCGATCCTGGCGGGCCTCAATTACTTCCTGACCGACGAGGCCCGTGGCGGCACATCAAAGAAGCTGCTGGGCGAAAAGCGCGACGTCAAGGTGTGGCTGGCCTGGCTGGAGCGCCGCACCCACGGCGAGGTGGAAACCCTCACCACTCCCATCGGTGAACTGCCCCGTTACACGGATCTGAAAGCGCTGTTTGCCGACATCATCGACAAGCCGTACCCGGAGGAGCTGTACGTTAAACAGTTTTCGCTCTACATCGACAACATCGTGGCGCGCATCGACCTGCAGATCGAGGCCTATGGCAAGGACCCCAAGACGCCGTCCAGGCTGTTTGAGATTCTCAGGGCCCAGCGCGAGGGGTTGCTGGCGCTCAGGGCCGAATACGGCCCCGTAGTGACACCCGCGCAGCTGGAAAGCGCCGACAGTGGCCGATAGGATGCCATACCGGTCACGGCGCATCGGGTGGTGACGCGTGGCGCAATATAGGGAGCGGCGTTTCACGGACGCCACACAGCGGGGTCCGCTGCGCAAGGTGATTTTCAGCGGCCGCATGCTGGTGGCCCTGCTGATGGGGTTCTCGTGCGGCCTGCCGCTGCTGCTGACCATCACCGTGCTGCAGGCGTGGATGAAAGAGGCCGGGGTGGACCTGACGGTCATCGGCCTGATGGCGCTGGTGGGCCTGCCCTACACCCTGAAGTTTCTCTGGGCGCCGCTTTTCGACCGCTTTCAGCTGCCCTTCCTGGGGCGCCGCCGGGGGTGGCTGCTGGTCAGCCAGGTGGCCCTGGCCGCGGCCATCGCCGGGCTGGGGATGGCCGATCCGCACAGCCCCTGGCTGATCGCCGGGGCCGCGTGCCTGGTCACCTTTTTCAGCGCCTCCCAGGACATCGTGGTGGATGCCTACCGCCGGGAAGACCTGGCCGACAGCGAACTGGGCCTGGGGTCCTCGCTGTACGTCAACGGTTACCGTGTGGGCATGCTGCTGGCTTCTGGCGGTGGTCTGATCCTGGCCGACCATATTCCCTTTTCGACGGTCTACCTGGTAATGGCCGCCTGCATGCTGCCGGGTATCGTGACGACCCTGCTGGCACCGGAGCCGGATATGCCCGCCGGGGCGCCGACATCCATCCGCGAGGCGGTCATCGACCCGCTGGTGGATTACTTCACGCGGACCGACGCCGTCTGGATCCTGGCGTTCATCTTGTGCTACAAGCTGGGCGACACCATGGCCAGTGCCATGACCACGCCTTTTTACCTGGACATCGGCTTTTCCAAGACCGAGATCGGCGCCGTCGTCAAGCTTTTCGGTTTCTGGGCCACCATCCTGGGGTCCCTGGCCGGCGGCGTGCTCATGCTGCGCCTGGGCATCCGGCTGTCGCTGTGGCTCTTCGGACTGCTGCAGGCCGTCTCCACGGCCGGGTTCGCTCTGCTGGCGGTTATCGGCCACAGTGTGCCGGCCCTTTCGGGGGTCATCGCCTTCGAGAACTTTTCCGGCGGCATGGGAACGGCGGCTTACGCGGCCTTCATGGCCAGCATCACCAACAAGAAGTTTACCGCCACCCAGTATGCGCTGCTCTCGAGTCTGATGGGGGTGCCGCGCGTGCTGGCCTCGGCGCCCACCGGGTGGCTCGCCAAGACCATGGGTTGGCAGGGTTTCTTCATCCTGTGCACCCTGATCGCCATACCCGGCCTGCTACTGCTGCAGCGCTTCGCGCCGCTGCGTTTGAAACGGGAGCCTGTGTCATGAACGACCTGACCACCGGCCGCGCCCAGCTGGCGCGCGCCAAAAGCCTTTTGGAAGAACGCCGGCGCCTCATGGCCATGCCGCCTGCAGAGGCGCTCACACGCATCCTCGATTCTCCCCAGCCGGCGGCGCTGGTGCACGCCTTTCCCGAACAGGACCTGCACCTGCTCATCCGCCAGCTGGGCCCCCGGGACGCCCTGCCGCTGCTGGCCCTGGCCTCCTATCGCCAGCTGACCTACCTGGTGGATATCGAGGTCTGGGAAAAGGACCGGCCCCTGCCGCGGGCGGCCACCCACTGGCTGGACCTGATTTTCCGCGCCGACCCCGACCACATGCTCTCGTGGGTGCTAAAGGAGAAAGCCCTCTTTATGGAGTGGTACCTTTACAAACACCTGGACATGACCTTGCGCGAGCACGATCAGGACCCCTCCGAGATCCCCGGGGACTTCGTTTCCTTCGACGAGACCCTGTACTTCCGCATCCGTTCCCGGCCCCGCGGCGAATCCCAGGGCGAGGAGGACCCCGCCTATGCCAGGCTGGTGCAGGGCTTCGTGCTCAAGTTCCTGCGGCGCCTGGCGGACCGCGACTACATGCGCTACCACCAGCTGCTGCTGGAGGCCGCCGCCGTGCTGCCGGCCGAGGCCGAGGAGGAAGCCCTGCGGCAGCGCAACGTACGCTTGGCCGAAAAGGGTTTCCTGCCCTTCGACGAGGCTGTGGGCATCTACCAGCCACTGGATGCCGATCGCCTCAGGCCGCTGCCGGAGCCCTACCGCCGGGGAGAAGCGCTGGCGGAACTGCAGGTCACGGCACCGCTGTACCCCGTCAAGGTGCTGGAGGCCGGCACCCTGCTGGAAAAGGCCCTGTCACTGGTGGACGACCCGGCCGTGGCCGGTCGCATCCAGGCCGAACTGGCGGCCCTGTGCAACCGCATCGCCGTGGCTGACCAGCTCACCGTCGACGGCCCGGACGATCTCATCGCCCTGGCGCGCAAGGCGCACGGCTACCTGACCATCGGCCTGGAGCACCTGGCCGGCGAGGGGCAGCGGGCTAGGGCCGGCCGGGCGGCCGAGGCCCTGGTGCGCTATGGGCTGGAGCAGATCTTCCGGCTCGGTTACGGCCGGGCCCTCAAGCTCCAGTGGCGCGCCCGGCGCTGGCTGGCGCGCAGCTGGTTCACCGCCCGCAACCGCGGCCTGG
This sequence comes from Desulfobacteraceae bacterium, assembly GCA_027061725.1. Classification (GTDB taxonomy): domain Bacteria; phylum Desulfobacterota; class Desulfobacteria; order Desulfobacterales; family JALSRD01; genus JALSRD01. Next base: position 5,604 of record JAMOVG010000239.1, on the reverse strand, counting down.
CCTTCTGGGGCGAACACTGGATGGGGGTGCTCGGCGGCTTGCTGCTCAAGCGGCCGCGCTACTACGACAACTATCGCGAGGGCACCCTCTACCGGGAATTTGAAAGCACCGAGGACACCCGCCGCACGGACGCCGTCCTGGACGAGATCACGGCTGTGGACGCCCTGCTCGAAGCCATGGACCCGACCCTGCCGGACCTTTCCGGTGATCAGTTGCTGACCTGGAAAAATCTGCTGCTGACCGGCTGGGCGCGGCACTGGCTGGGGTTGGAGGCGTCGGCCGAGCCCATCGAGGTCGAGCGCTTCGCGCCTTTCTTCGAGGCGCTTTTCGGCCGCGGCGATTCGCCTTCGGAAAGCTCGGCGGACCGAACCGAAACCGCCATGAAGACGGCCTTTCTCAACTGGCTCGCGGCGTGTTCCGGGCAGCCGGCCGAAAAGATCTCGGCCGAACTGGGCCCCACCCTGGAAGCGCTTTTCGCCGAACTGGAAGACGAGTACGGCCGCGTGTCCAGTGGGGATCTGGATGCGCGCTACGTCCCGCATTTTCTGCTGAAATAGCGATGCAGCCGGTCCCCGATCCCTTCGATCCCCCCTGGCACACAGCCGCCCGGTGGCAGGAGGTCAACGCTGCCCTGGTCCACCTGCGGCAACGGCATCGGACGGCACTGGACCGCTGCCGTGATCTGGCCCGCCGGCTTGAACGCCGACTCGACGGCCTCGGCCCCCTCATGGATGAACTGTGCCGGGCCACCTGCCCCGACTGCCGGACGCCCTGCTGTGCCACGGCCCTGGTGTGGTTCGATTTCCGGGACCTGCTCTTTTTGCACCTGGCGGAGTTGCCGCTGCCCGCTTCCCAGCCGCGCTATCCCCACCGGCGGCACTGCCGTTTTCTGTCCCCGGGCGGCTGCCTTCTGCCGCGCCCCCGACGCCCCTGGCTGTGCACATGGTATCTGTGCCCGCCCCAGACCGCCATCCTGCGCCTCCGGAACATCTGCCTGGATGCCGAAATGAAGGCGATCAAAAGCCTCCGGCAGGAACTGGAAGACGAATTTATCGCCGTTACCCATAAACGCCTTGACGAAACAGGCGAGATAGACGAAACACATCCGCAGATTGCGCAGACTAACATGGATTATAGTAACGCAAAATAGAACGATGGCTGTCTCCGACATCAAAGAACTGCTGGACGCTTACGACGGGCAGTACCTGATCCTGGACTACAATCACCTCTTCGTGTCCGGCAGCCTGCGCGAGGAGGTCTGGCTGTTGCGCCGGGCCGACGAGCCGGCGCTGGTGTCTGAGATCCTGGAGGCCGCCCGGGCCTTCGGCATCCGGGAAGCCTCCGCCGAAAAAGGCTTCGACACTTATTCCGGCGGCCAGCAGGCCATCCTGGGTTGCCTGCTGGCCATGGCCCTCATTCGGGCCGGCGGCCGGAGCGGCGTCAGGCTGTTGCTCAGCAACGTCATGGACTCCATCAGCGGCAAAAACCGGCGGCGCCTGCGGTCGCTGTTCGCCGACATGGCCGCCAGCCACGGGCTGCGGCTTTTCATCCCCCGCGACGGCGGGCTGCGGGAACTGGAACTGCCATGATGATCCCCCCGGGCAGATACCCGGTGCCCGAGCGCGGCCTGGATTTCGATCTCTGCGAAGGGCTGGCTGTGTCCCGGGACCCCGTCTGCTACCTGGTCACGGGCGACAACGGGTTCGGCAAAACGACCTTCCTGGAGAAGGTCGTGATCGCCGCGCTTCAGAAGGAAGGCCGTCCGTTTCTGTACCTCGGGCAGGACATCCGTACCCAGCTTTACACCCTGCGGGCCCTGCTTTCCGTGCGCGGAACCGCCGTGTCCGGAGTGGACGACACGCGGCTGATCGAGATGTGGATCACGCAGGGCGGGCCGGCGGACGTTTTTCTGCTGGACGAGTACGACAAGTACCTGGCCGATTTCGGCCGCCTTTTCCAGCACTGCGATGCCTTCATGCGCACCTATTTCATCGTTTCGCACCTCGATCCGGCGCACATCCGGCCGGACCCGGGCAAGTTCCGCCTGCGGCGGCTGCACTTTGAACTGAAGAACCTCGACGGCGCCGTCAAGAATATCCGCATCCGACAGGAAGACCCGTGGCCACGCTGAAGCTCCTGCTGATAACCGTGCTGATCGGGCTCTTTTTCGGACTGCTGGTCTTCGGCCCTTTCTATGACCGCCTGGCCGTGCAGGCGGCGGCCCTGGGCGGTGTGGTGTTGTGGAACACCCTGCGCTTTTCCTGGCGCAACACCCTGGCACTGCTCAAGTTTTGCCTGCCTTTCGTGGCCAGTCTGCTGGTGTTCGGTGTGGCCTTCCAGTTCTTCCGCCTGCTGGGCCGCGACGACTGGCTGAACGACACCATCATCAAGTGCCTTGTGTTTCCCAGTTCCCTGATTTACATCAAGATTCTGTTGAGCTATATTACCTACCTGGATATCCTGCAGCTGCCGATCTCCATGAAGCGGCGCGTGGACCTGATCACCATGAAATCGGCCTTTCAGCGGGGCGGAGTCATGCTGCGGCGCTTTTCGTGGTACCTGGGGACCTACCCCGGCGGCGGGGAAGAAGGCCGGTTGAAGCGGCAGGCCAAGCGTTTTGCCTGCCTGGTGATTGCACTGTACCTCTACCTGTATGACGAAATCGAAAGTGCCGGGCGGCTGCTGGAAAACCGGTACCGCCACTTGGGAGGGGAAGAGAAATGAAAAACGTCAAAATTGCCTTTATCGCCCTGACTGTGGTCGTGTCCCTGACCACGCTTTTTGTGCGCATTCCGCTGCCCAGCCGCGGCTACTTCAACTTCGGCGATGTTGCCGTGGTGTTTTCGGGCCTGGTGCTGGGAACGCTCGGCCGCAGAAAGGGGCCGTGGTGGGCCATGGCGGCCGGCGGCATCGGGTCGGCGCTGGCCGACATCGTGGGCGGTTTCGGAATGTTCGCGCCCATCACCCTGGTGGCCAAGGGCGCCGAGGGCGCACTGGCGGGCCTGGCCGCCGGCCGCGGCCGGGCGGGGCGTTGGGCCTGCCTGGTGGCCGGGGGGCTGGCCATGGTGGCGGTCTATTTTGCGGCTGAAACCCTGATGCCCAACATCGGTCTGCAGGGCGCCGTGGCCGAAATCATCCCCAACCTCATCCAGGCCGGCGGCGGCATCGGCATCGGCCTGCTGACCTATACGGCCTACGGCCGCATCGCCGGTGACGCCTCTTCCCCGGGGGCGGCCTGACGAGCGTTCCCCGTCGGGTGTTATCCGTGCATTCGGGACGGCAGCCAGAGGGCGGTTTCGGGAAACAGAAAGACCAGGATCACGCCGGCGAGCAGGATCAGCACGAAAGGGAGCACGCTGGTGATGATAAACCCCAGCGGCTCGTCCACGATGCCTTTGACGGTGAAGAGGTTGAGCCCCACCGGTGGTGTGAGCAGGGCGGTTTCGATCAGCATCATGAGGCTCACGCCGAACTCCACGGTGTCGATGCCCAGAGCCGGGAGAATGGGGGCAATAACCGGTACGGTCAGTACGGTGATCGACCCGCCGTCCAGAAACATGCCCAGCATCAGATAAAAAAGCACCATGATCCCGATGACGACCACATGGGGCATGCCCAGCGAGAGGATGGTTTGGGTAAGGTTGGCCGGTACCTGGAGAAGGGTGATGACGTAGGCGCTGAACAGGGCGACCAGCAACACACCGGGGATCACGCCGGCCATGAAGAGGGGGCCTACCGAGGTGTCGGTCAAAAATCCATAGACGATAAAACCGATACTGGGAGGAATGATCAACCCCAGGCTGCTTCGATGATTTTGGCCGTCAAAGCGTCATGAGCGCCGGGCATAATCAGTATTTCGCTGTCCAGAATGTACTGTTTCAAAAGGCGGGTTTTGTTCACGGAACGATCCTTCTTGTTTGCCAAAAGCAAACATGGTGCCGAAAAAAAATTACGGGGAACCGGCCGGATTGCAAAAAACCACCAGTACCCTGGCCGGCCGCCGGCTGATGCTCCGGCTCATGTGAGGCCGGTCGCAGTCGAAGTAGAGGCAGTCACCGGGTCCCAGCGGATACGTCCGCCCATCGTAATGGAATTCCTGTTTGCCCTCCAGCACATAGGCCAGCTCCTGCCCCTGGTGAAGCAACGGCTTTTCCGGCAGCTCGTGGCTCACGGTAACGATATAGGCATCCATCAGGCGGTCGCTTTTCTTATGGGTGATGGCTTCGTAAAGTGATCCGGGAGGGGCTGCCATGTGGAAAATCGGCATGCGGTCACCGGCCGTCACGAGGGAGATCTTTTGGTTTTCCGGCGGCGGCGTGCCGCCCCCGATCAATTCCATGACATCCACGCCAAGACCATGCGCGATTTTGATCAGGGTGCTGATAGGAGGGTTTTTTTCGCAGTTTTCGATCTGTGACAGATACCCTTTGGACAACCCCGTCGCCTGCGACAGTCTGTCGAGGGTCCAATCCAGTTCCTGTCGTCGTTGACGGATTCTGCGGGCAATGGCTTGCTCTAGTTCGCGGCCCTTGCGTTCAATTGCATCCATGCCACCTTTGTTTACCCACAGCAAATATGGAAGTCAAGGGGAAAAAGCCGGCCAGTTGCAAACCGCTGCCGGTCTGCCGACTGCCCTGGCCTTGTATAGCGCATGAGGAGCGGGTGGAGATCGGCGGAAATCAGGATGCGGACGCGGTTTTCCCTCAAGGAGAGTGGATGGTTGGGCCTGCTCCGGACGAAAAAAAGGGGGCCTTCCGATACAAGGGCCCCCTAGTGAAGTTACCCGGGTCGTCTTCTTTCGATCAGTCGACCAGTTCGAACAGGGCCGCGGCGCCCATGCCGCCGCCCACGCACATGGACTCCACGCCGTATTTCACGCCGCGCTGGCGCATGTTGGCCAGCAGGGTAGCGCAAAGCTTGGCGCCGGTGCAGCCCAGGGGGTGACCCAGGGCGATGGCGCCGCCATGAATGTTGAGTTTCTCGCGGTCGATGCCCAGTTCCCGCACGCAGTAGAGCGCCTGGGCGGCGAAGGCCTCGTTGATTTCGAACAGGCCGATGTCGTCGATGGACAGGCCGGCCATGTCCAGCAGCTTGGGGATGGCGTAGCGCGGGCCCACCCCCATCTCCTCGGGTTTGCAGCCCACCGTGGTGTAGCAGCTGAACTTGGCCAGCGGCGTGATGCCCAGTTCGTTGGCTTTCTCGCCGCTCATGATCAGCGTGGCGGCGGCCCCGTCGGTCATCTGCGAAGAGTTGCCGGCCGTCACCGTACCCTTGCGGGCGAACACGGGCCGCAGCTTGGCCAGGGTTTCGGGCGTGGTGTCTTCGCGGATGCCGTCGTCAACGGCCTGGACGAAGGATTCGCGTACGAAGGTGCCGTCACCGCGGGGAGCGAAGCGCGTGGCCGGGGTGGGCACGATTTCGATGAAGGTGCCCTCGGCGCGCGCCTTGGCGGCCTTCATGTGGGACTCGTAGGCGAACGCGTCCTGCTCTTCGCGGCTGACGCCGTACTTGCGCGATACGATCTCTGCGGTGATGCCCATGGCGGTGTAGAGACGCACTTCCTCGTCGGTGAAGGCCGGGTTGGGGCGGAACATGTAGCCGCCC
>JAMOVG010000238.1 GCA_027061725.1 Desulfobacteraceae bacterium | reverse complement strand
AGCTTCCTGGACGATGAAGCGCGCCGGGTCTTCGGGGATCGGCGCCTGCAGGAAATCGCCGACAGCGTACCCCCGGGCAGTCCCTTGACGATCGTTTTCCACAACCCGTCGCATCTTTATCCATTCCTGATCCGCCGGCAAGGGACAACCCCGGCCTGTGGCCCGCAGGCGGCACTTTTGGCCCATGTCCCCGCCGCCGGCTACCTGCTTCTGCTGGGGCACAACGACCCGGCTTTGCGCAAAGCCGGCTTGCGCGTCGTCCGACACTGGCGGCAGCGTTTTCCGGCCACCCTCTTCGCCGTGCGGCCGAAATGACCTTTCCGGCGGGCCAGACCCCTTCGGCACCGCGGCCGTCAGCCGCCAGCGCCATTGCACTGGGATTCGATGCGCCTTCCGGGAAATCTTCAAGCCCGCCCATGTTTTGCCGATAATCGTCACCAGTTCCTGATCGTCTTTCCCGGTGTTTCAGTATGCGCCAGGCACAGCAGAAAGGAGCAGGCAGGTGATATCGCGACTCACGACATTCCACGATCTTCGGGCGATTCCCGTCATTCAGGGTTTCGTCCGCCAGACGGGGCGGTTCTTCGGCGCGAATGAAACCGAGGCCCAACACCTCGAACTGGCCGCCGAAGAGGCGGCCTCGTTCATCCTCAATGCTTTCAGGCCCGACCCCACCGAGCTTTTCGCCATTGCGTGTGAGCCGGTCGAAAAGGGCCTTCTCTTTCGTTTCCGCAACCGCGGCATACCGGTCGACGAGGAAAACCTGCCCGTCTACGACCGGCACGATCCTGAAAAATGCCTGGAGGGGCTGCCATTTTTCCTCCTGGAGAGCCTGACCGATTCGTTTTGTCTCAAGAACGAGGGATGCAACGGATGGGTATTGGTTTTCCGCAAAGAGCTGGCCGATTTCCGGCCGCCCGAACTGCAAAAGCCGCCCGACGATTCCGACCTCGAATACCACGCCCGGGAGAAACTCCAGGTGAGCCTTGCAACCCCCTCGGACGCCTATGACATCGTCAAGCTCACCTACCTCACCTATCGATACTCCTACGCAAAAACGGTCTTCTATTACCGGGAAACACTGCAGGAGGCCATTGCCGAGGGCAGCGTGGTCGCCTTCGTGGCCAAGAATGAAGAGGGGGAAGTGGTGGTCAACTCGTCTTACCTGCGTTCCCCATCCTGCCCGGAAATCGCCGAAGCAGGCATGCTGATGAGCCGCCCCGAGTACCGCAAGAACCGCGCCCTCCTGCGGGTGTCGCGCATGCAGACCCGATACCTCCAACAGGGCGAAAGCAACCTGCGGGTTGCCTTCGCAAACCTGGTTACGGCGCACACCCGCTCCCAGAAACTGGCGCACGCCTTTCATTTCGTTCCGCTGGCCCTGAAGATCTCGGTACACGATCAGGCCGAATACATCGGCATCGATACCTGTACAAGACGCCGCGAAAGCCTTCTCTACGCCCTGTCGGCCCCCGGCGGGCTGCCCCCTTCGGTGATCCACTTGCCTTCCTGCCATCACGGGATTGCGGGCGCACTGATCGGAGGCTTTGAAGCCCTGCGGCTCAGCAGCGAGACGCAGCAGCCGAACCGGGCGGTGTCGGGGGTGAAATTGAACCGGAGCGAGAGAGACCGTACCGCCACCATTGTGTTTGAACACATCGGCAGGGATTGGTTGACGCGACTGCACCACCTCCTGCGGGAACTCGACGCCGATGGCTATATTACCATTTACCTGCACCTGCCGGCTGACAGACCACTGCCGCCTTCACTGGAATCTTCGCTGCGCAGACACGACTTTTTCTTCAGCGGAATCGTGATACGGACCATGAATAAATGGAACCTGCTGTATACGGCCCTTCAGGGGCAGCGTTTTGATTTCGACGCCATCTCTTTGGGCCATGCACGTTCCTGCGAACTCAGGGATTACATGCGGCACGCCTACGAAATAATGGAGGCCACGGTATGATCCGCCATGCACCTCGCCGCCTGGACCAATTCCTGCAGTTGTGCGAGGACTGTGAGACGACCCAACACGAAGTGTTGATGGACATCCTGCGGCAGGCCGAAGGAAGTGCCGTTGGACGACGCTTCGGTTTTGACGCCATCGACGGCTACCGGACCTATCGAACAGCCGTTCCCCTGATGGACTGGAGCGACCACGAAACCTACGCGCAAAAG
>JAMOVG010000237.1 GCA_027061725.1 Desulfobacteraceae bacterium | reverse complement strand
GCCCATGGGCCGCAGGCCACTCTCCTGGCCGGCGTCCATGAGGGCTTCCCACACCTGCGCCGCCTGCTCCCAGGGGATGTACAGCTCCCAGCCCGGTTCGCCGGTGTAGCTGATGCGCTGGGCCCACACCTGGACGCCGGCCGCCGTGAGGGAGCGCGCCGTCATGTAGGCAAAGGCCCTGTCGGAGAGGTCGGCGTCGGTGATCCGCTGCAGGATCGTCCGGGCAGCCGGCCCGCAGAGCGCCAGGCAACCCCACCGCTCGCTGACGTCTTCCAGGGTCACGCTGCCGTCTGCGGGCTGGTGCAGACGCATCCAGCCCAGGTCATTGGACACGAAAGCGGTACCCGAAACCACGCGGAAGTGGTCCTGCGCCACGCGCGTGACGGTGACGTCACTCTCGATGCCGCCGGAGCGGTTCAGAAACTGGGTGTAGCGGATGCGCCCGATCGGCTTGTCGAGATCGCTAACCGCCAAGCGCTGCAAAAACGCCAGGGCGCCGGGCCCACGCACGTCGATCTTGCCGAAGGAGGTCATATCGATGACGGCGGCGCTTTGCCGGGCGGCATGCGCCTCCTGCGCCACCAGGTCGAAAAAGTCCGGTTTGCCCCACCCCCAGCGGCGCTGATCGGCGCCGGCCTGCCGCCAGGGCTTTCCCGGATCGAAATAGTTGACCCGCTCCCAGCCGTTTTTCTCGCCGAAAACCGCACCGCGTTCCTGCAGCTGGCGGTAGAAGGGGCTGGTCCGAAGCGGTCGGCCCCACTCGTTTTCATCGTATGGGTAGCGCAGATGGTAGTAATAGCGGATGACCTCGCGGCAGTGCTCGACCAGGTAGTCGTGGTTTTCCAAATGCGGCCCGAAGCGGCGCACGTTCATTTCGTGGGCGTCCAGGGAAGGTTCGCCCTCCAGGATCCACTCGGCCATCAGTTTGCCGACGCCCCCCGAACCGGCGATGCCGTTGTCCGACCCGCCCGCGGCAACGAAAAAGCCCCTTACTTCCGGCACCGGGCCCAGCAGGTAGAATCCGTCGGGGGTGAAGGCGTCCGGCCCGTTGACCAGCTCGATGGCCTCGGCCCGGGCCAGCACCGGAATGCGCTGCATGGCGCCCTCCATGATGCCTTCAAACAAACCCCACTCGCCGCTGAGCAGCTGCTGGGAGAAATCCCACGGCACGCCGCGCGTGGACCACGGTTTGGGATTGGTTTCAAAGCCCCCGATGAGAAAGGCGCCCACGTCCTCGCGGCTGTAAAACAGGTGGTCCGGGTCGCGGATGACCGGCGTGTCCGGCGGCAGTTCCTGTCCTTCGATGGGTTTGGTGGTCAGGTACTGGTTCATCATGGGCACGATGGGAATGTGCACGCCCACCATCTGCCCGACCCGCGGTGCCCACTGACCGGCCGCGTTGACCAGGCATTCGGTGCGGATGGTGCCGTGGTCTGTAACCACCGCCTCGACCGCTCCCCGGCGGTCCAGCCGGATGCCGGTTACGCGCACACCGGTGTGGATCGCGGCGCCGCGCTTTTTGGCCTGCCGCGCCAGTTCATAGGTGACCGAACTGGGGTCGATATGCCCGTCGTCCGGCACGTACACCGCTCCGTAGAGTTCTTCGCTGGACAAAAAGGGGGCGATTTCCAGGGCCTTGCGGGCCGATACGATCTCGGCCTCGATGCCGATGGCGCGCGCCCGGCTGACTTCGCGCTGCAGGGCCTTGAGGCGGTCCGGGCTCGAGGCCAGGCGCAGGCTGCCCACCGTACGCCATCCCAGGGTGTCGCCAACCTCCTTCTTGAGCCGGTTGAACAGCCGGATGCTGTAGTTGACCACCTTCATCAGCGAGGGCGAGGTGCGGAACTGCGAGACCAGCCCCACCGAGTGAAAGGTGGTGCCGCTGGTCAGTTCGCCCTTTTCCAGCAGCACCACATCGCTGCAGCCGGCCTCGGTGAGGTGATAAGCGATGCTGGCCCCGAAAATGCCCCCGCCGATAATCACGATCTGCGCCTGGTCTTTCATAGCCCTCCTGCCTCCTCCGCACTTGCGCCCGGCCTTTGGTTTCCGTCTACGATTTCCGCTCTTTGAGCACCTCGGTGAGCACGGGCACGACCTCGAACAGGTCGCCCACGATGCCGTAGTTGCACTTGCCGAAAATCGGCGCGTCCTTGTCCGTGTTGATCGCGACGATCACCTTCG
>JAMOVG010000236.1 GCA_027061725.1 Desulfobacteraceae bacterium | reverse complement strand
CGGCCTTATGCTTGCCTGCGCCATTGTGCTGATGTCCATTTTAAGTCCCGATCATTTTTTAAGAATCGAGACATTTCAGGGCATGGCCTATCAACTTCCGGAACTGGGTCTGCTCTCCCTGGCCATGATGATCTCTATGGTGACGGGCGGGATCAATCTTTCCATCATTGCCACGGCCAATATTTCAGCGATTACTGCCGCCCTGATTCTCAAGGCCTGGATTGCTCCCGACATTCCGGCATCAACGGATATCTGGGTCGTCCTTTTTGCCGTTATGGCCGCCATCGGGGTGTCGATGCTGGTTGGACTTGTCAACGGATTGCTTATTTCGGTGATCAATATTTCTCCGATTATTGCCACCCTTGGAACGATGAAGCTTTTGCAGGGGCTGGCTTTTATTGTCACACGGGGATATGTTATCTCCGGCATGCCGGACCATATCCGCTATATCGGTAACGGGAAACTGGCCGGGATACCGGTGCCACTGATTATTTTTATTGTTTTTGCTTTTCTAATGGCTGCATATCTCAGGCATACGGCCACCGGGTTTACTATTTTTTTGTTTGGTTCAAACCCCATCGCCACCTATTTTTCCGGAATTAACAATAAAAGGGTGATTATCGAAACCTATGTCATATCCGGTCTTTACTGCGGCCTGGCGGCGATGATCATGATGTCCCGTTTTAATTCCGCCAAAGCTGGATATGGAGAATCGTATCTGCTGGTGACCATTCTGGCAGCGGTTCTCGGTGGTGTAAAAAGCGAGGGGGGATTCGGCCAGGTGAAGGGGCTGGTTCTCTCTCTGGTTATCTTACAGATCATGGCCAACGGATTGAACCTGCTGGGTGTTAGTTCTTTTTTGACCATTGCTTTCTGGGGGCTGATAATGATTGGGGTCATGATTATCCATTACGTTCTCGAAAAACGGAAAATGTTTCAACTAAGCCGGGGAAAATCAAAGATTGAGGGTTTAAAGACAGAGGGAATATAAAGTGATGAAGAAAGAGAATTTTGTTGCTTTTGACTGTGGAAATTCTTCCATCCGTGTGGTGACCGGTCTTTATAATGGAGAAACCATTGCGCTCAAACAGCTACACCAGGTGCCCAATGAGACCGTCAATGTCAATCAGATTCATTACTGGGATATTTTGCATATTTACAAAGAGCTGCAGTACGGTCTTCAGGAATCATTCGTACGGTACGGACCAGTTTCATCAGTGGGAATCTGCAGCTGGGGAATCGATTTCGGCCTTCTGGGAGAATCCGGTCAACTCCTCGGAAATCCACTATGTTATCGAAACTCATTTGGCGAGGCTGTTCTTGAAAAAATGACAGAGGAAGAGAAGTACCGTATCTTCAATGCCACCGGGATTCCGGATCATCCCATGAATTCGCTTTATCAGCTTCTCGGGATCAAGAAATACCTGCCGGAATATTACGCGGCCGCCAGAAAACTGCTGTTTATACCAGATCTGCTTGCCTGGCTGTTTACCGGTGAGGTTTGCAGTGAATCGACTATTGCCAGTACGACCCAGATGCTGGACATGAGAAATAACACATACGCTACGGAGATCATTAGACGCTACGGCCTGGACATTTCCCTTTTTCCTCCTCTGACGGCGCATGGTCAATGCTTCGGAAACTTAAGGAAGGACATCGCGGATACCTTGAAAATGACGGTATGTCCGTTTGTCAGTGTTGCGTCCCATGATACCGCCTCGGCGGTGGTGGCGGTTCCTGCGGAAGAGGATGATTTTCTATTTATTTCTTCAGGAACATGGTCCCTGATCGGTACGGAACGAAAAGAACCGCTCATCAATCGCGATGTATACGAAGAGGGATTTGCCAATGAAGGTGGGGCGTTTGGTACAATTACCCTGCTGAAAAATTCCACCGGCATGTTTATCCTTCAGGAAATAAAAAAGGAACTTGAAAAAGGAGGGCGGGCATATTCCTGGGATGAAATAACCCGTATGGCAGGTGGTTGTGAAGCTAAAATCCCTGTTTTTAACCCCAATGATGCGCGGTTCTTTAGTCCCCGCAGCATGATATCCGCGATCTGTGAATTTTTCCGCAAGGACCTGACTATTAAAGAGGTATTGGCTTCCGCCTATCTCTCTTTGGCTTGCAGTTACCGGCATACTATCGAAAAAATCGAAAAACTTTGCAGAAAAACATATCCGGCTATCCATATTGTAGGCGGGGGATGCAGAAATCATTATCTCAATCAGATCATCGCTGATCTGACTGAGAAAACCGTGATTTCCGGACCGCAAGAGGCGACCTCGCTGGGAAATATCGGTATTCAGCTGAAAGTGAGCCAGCCGGATATGGGGCTTTTGCAAATCAGAAAAATTTTACGGGAATCCATTTCCGTCAAATATATCAGGCCAACCGATGAGTTAGCGAAAAGAAATACGCTCAATTCCTATTATGACAATTATCGAGCGCTATTCAATTAATGCTGAAAAACAGTTTTTTTCAGCATCGATTAAATTTTCGTCGAGTAAATAATTTGCGACACCTATGCAAAATCGGGAATTAAAGCTTCCGGTATTAACTATGTCCTTGGGTACTTGCGATTGCCCTGTATTGGCGACCGGGGGTGATTGACAAACGCGTCTCTAGAAATTATGTTGTCGGACAATCAATGCGGTTGCAGAAACAGCACCCCGTGGCCCCGTAGGGCGCGGGTTTTTTTTCGCAAAACGGAAAGCAGGAAAATGGACAGGTACACGCAACAGGAAATCCGCCGCCGGCGGACCTTCGGCATCATCAGCCACCCCGATGCCGGCAAGACCACCCTCACGGAGAAGCTGCTGCTGTTCGGCGGCGCCATCCGGCGGGCCGGTGCGGTCAAGGCCCGGCGCGCCGCGCGCCACGCCACCAGCGACTGGATGACCATCGAGCGCGAGCGCGGCATCTCGGTGACCACCTCGGTGATGAAGTTCAATTACCGCGATTACGAGATCAACCTGCTGGACACCCCCGGCCACCAGGATTTCTCCGAAGACACCTACCGCGTACTGACCGCCGTGGACAGCACCCTGATGGTCATCGACAGCGCCAAGGGGGTCGAGGCCCAGACCGAGAAGCTCATGGAGGTCTGCCGCCTGCGCAACACCCCTATCATCACCTTCATCAACAAACTGGACCGTGAAGGCATGGCGCCGCTGGACCTCCTCGACGACATCGAGGACAAACTGCAGATCGAGTGCGTCCCGCTGTGCTGGCCCATCGGCATGGGCAAGCGTTTCCGGGGGGTCTACAATCTCTACCGGCGCCAGCTGCACCTGTTCACCCCGGGCAGTGACACCCGACAGCGAGACGGCATCGTGATCCACGATCTTTCAGACCCCCTGCTGGACGATCTGCTGGGCGAACAGGCCGGGGAACTGCGCCAGGACGTTGAGCTCATCGAGGGCGCCGCCGGTCCCCTGGACATGCAGCAGTTTCTGACCGGCGGCCAGACACCGGTCTTTTTCGGCAGCGCCGTCAACAACTTCGGCGTCCAGGAAATGCTGGACGCTTTCGTCGAGATGGCACCGCCGCCGGGGCCGCGACGCGCCGTGTCACGGGAGGTGTCCCCCTACGAGGAGGCTTTTTCCGGCTTTGCCTTTAAAATCCAGGCCAACATGAACCCGGCCCACCGCGACCGCATCGCCTTCGTACGCATCTGCTCGGGGCGTTTCCGGCGCGGCATGAAAGTGGTGCACCACCGCCTGGGCAAAGAGATCACCCTGGCCAACGCCACCATCTTTATGGCCCGCGACCGGGACAACGTGGACGAGGCCTTTGCCGGGGACATCATCGGCCTGCACAACCACGGCACCATCAAGATCGGCGATACCTTCAGCGAGAAGGAACCACTGCAATTCACCGGCATTCCCAACTTCGCCCCCGAGCACTTCCAGCGTGTGCGCATGAAAAACGCCTTCAAGGCCAAGCACCTGCAAAAGGGCCTGATGCAACTGGCCGAAGAGGGCGCCGTCCAGGTTTTCCGGCCCGTGGGCGGCAGTGACTATATCCTGGGGGCGGTGGGCGTGCTGCAGTTCGAGGTCACCCGTGCGCGGCTGGCGGCCGAGTACGGCGTGGAGGCCGTCTACGAGCCGGTGGACTACCGCGTGGCGCGCTGGGTGTCGTGCGACGACCGCCGGCAGCTGGCGGAATTCGAAAAAGCCAACGCCGCCAACCTGGCCCGGGACTCACAGGGACGCCTTTGCTACCTCACCACCAGCGACTTCCAGTTGCAGTACTGCATGAAGGAGTGGCCCGCGGTGACCTTTCACAAGACGCGCGACATCGTCTGAAAATACATGCGCTTTATGGACATCACCACGGCTTGGGTTTGCAGATGTAATCTCCCCGCAGAGCGTATCTTAGTCCGGGAGCCAATTTGTGATTATTGCGCAAGTATCGTTTTCCGCAGATGTCGCAAATACCGTTTTCATCCCGGTCCAGGGCCGTATGCGGATAATCATACACTTGGGAAGCATAAGCCTCTTTGCAGTAAAGATGATGCCCCCTGCAGCACTGTCTGCCGGAGCAGCTGTTGGGGGCTGCGTTGGGTCGATAAGTTCCAGGTCTTCTTTGCGGTTTTTTCTCAGGTATAGTGTATTTTGTCATCGAACAATCCGCATCGTCCATGACGCATGCGAAAAGGCTCAGAATGTATGTTTGTGCCCTGCAGCCATAGTAGTTTTCGCCCGGAGCGACGAACAGATTGGCGATATCCTTATCAAGCAGGGAGCCGCAGGAACGGTTGACAACGTCTTTGAATCCAAAATTTTTCACGAGCACTGCCGACCTCCGCTTGGCCTTTTCTGGATTGACGCCTCTTTTTTTCAAGCGACGTATCAGCTCTGCTTTTATTCGTCGTCTCCATGAAGAAGCATTTCTCAACCCCCCAAAGGTCGAGTTGTTGGTGTTGCCATGACCATAGTATGCGACTGCCTTGACGTTTTGGTTTAATATCGCATCGATGAGCGCCCTGTCGGTATAAAATAGTGTAAACGTTTTATACCCTTTGTGTTTGTACCATAAGAGATCTTCCGCATAAACAACTTTCATGCCCGCTCTCGCGCGAGGTTGTTTGTTTAGCTGGGGATCAATAAAAAGAATGGCCCATTTCTCTTTTCCTCGACGTTCGAAAGCAAACGACGATTGTGCGGCGATAAAAAGAGACAAAAACGTCATGACAAGGCCTACGGCGTATTTCATTCCCATTATCTTCCCCCGTTCCTGCCCAGCAGCGATCGGGCGATGATGAGCTTTTCGATTTCGCGCGTGCCCTCGTAGATCTCCAGGATCTTGGCGTCGCGGTACAGGCGCTGCACCCGGTACTCGTCGATGTAGCCGTAGCCGCCGTGCATCTGCACGGCCTCGTCGGCGCAGTCTACGGCCACCCGGGCGGCATACCACTTGGCCATGGCCACCAGGCCGTGGTCGATGTCTCCCTGGTCCGCCTTCCAGGCCGCTTCGTAGTAGAGATTGCGGGCGGCGCGGATGTGTGTGGCCATCTCGGCCAGCTTGAACTGCGTGGCCTGGAAGGAAGCCAGCGGGGCGCCGAACTGCCGGCGGTCGCGGGTGTGGCGGATGGCGTCCTCCAGGGCCGCGCGGGCCAGGCCCACGGCCTGGGCGCTGATGTGCAGCCGCGTGCGGTTGAAGAAGGCCATCAGCTGGTAAAAGCCCTCGCTACGGGTGCCCACCAGGTTCTCGGCCGGCACGCGCACGTCCTTGAAGGACACCTCGGCGGTGTCTGATGCGCGGATGCCCATCTTGCCGCGTATCTTGACGGCCCGGTAGCCGGGCGTGCCGGTGGGCACCAGGAGGAAGCTGTGCCGCCGATGGCGTGACGCCTCGTCAGGGTCCGTCAGGCAGAAGACCAGCAGCACGTCCGCAACGGTGCCGTTGGTGGTGAACATCTTGCTGCCGTTGAGCACCCAGTCGTCCCCGTCGCGGACGGCGCTGGTAACGGCGCCGGTGACGTCGCAGCCGGCGTCGGGTTCGGTGATGGCCGTGCCCATCATGGCTTCGCCGGCCACCAGTTTCGGCAGCAGGGACTCTTTCTGCGCTTCGCTGCCAAAGAGCTGGATCAGTTCCGCACCGAAAGTGGACGACAGCACCTGGGCGGCCATGCCCGGCTCCACGGCCCAGAACTCTTCGTTGATCAGGCAGTGCTCGAAAAAGCCGTAGCCTGCCCCGCCGTACTTTTCCTCGATGAATACCCCCACGAACCCCAGTTCGCAGGCCTTTTGCCAGATGGCCAGGTCGAATTTCTCCTGGCGGTCGAACTCCAGGGCGCGCGGGGGAAACTCTCCGCGGGCGAAACGGCGCGCGGCCTGCACGATGTCCTGCTGCTCCTTGCTCAGCGTAAAGTCCATGTCACTGCTCCTTCATGCGTTTTTCCTCGTCGCGGATCTCGCGGCGCAGCAGCTTGCCCACCTTGCTCTTGGGCAGCATGTCGCGAAACTCGATGTACTGGGGCACCTTGTAGGAGGCCATAGACTGCCGGCACCACTTGATCAGCTCGTAGCCGGTGATGCCCTTGATGTCTTCTTTGAGCACCACGTAGGCCTTGATGCGCTGGCCGACCTTTTCGTCGGGCACACCGATGACGCAGGATGCCACCACGGCGGGGTGCTCCTGCAGCACGGCCTCGATCTCCGAGGCGCTCACGCGGTAGCCCTTGTGCTTGATGGTGTCCACGGTGCGGTCCACGAAGTAGAAGTTGCCCTCGGCGTCCGTGGTCATCACGTCAGCCGTGCGGTACCAAAGGCGGCCGTCGATCTCGATAAAGGCCGCCTCGGTTTCCTGGGGCTTGTTGAGATACGCGGTCACCATGGGGTCCGAGGACACCAGCAGCTCCCCGGCCTGCCCGGATGCCACGGGTCGCAGCGAAACCGGGTCCACGATGCGGACCCGTTTGCCCGCCACGATGCGCCCCACGCTTTTGGGCGGACTGGGCCGGTCCGTGGGGCACATGGCCACCCCGCCGCAGGTCTCGGTGGCCCCGTAGCCCTGATAGATGGTCTTGCCGAAGGTCTCCTGCCAGCGGCGCCCCACCTCCACCGGCAGCACGTCCCCGGCGCTGAACCAGTAGTCCACCGAGCTCAGGTCATACTGGTCCAGGCGCTCGTGCTCCAGGATCATGCGGTAGAGCGTGGGCACACCGATCATGGTGCGTGCCCGAAAGCGCTGGATGGCGTCGAAGGTGGCGTCCAGGTTGACCCGCGGCTGGAGTATCAGGCTGCCGCCCACCAGCAACGTGGCCAGGCTGCAGGTCTGTCCCAGGATGTGAAACAGGGGTGCGTTGGCCATGATCACGTTTTCGGTGGCGGGAAACAGCGGCTCGCTGACCCGGATCTGGGGCTCGGCCGAG
This sequence comes from Desulfobacteraceae bacterium, assembly GCA_027061725.1. GTDB lineage: Bacteria > Desulfobacterota > Desulfobacteria > Desulfobacterales > JALSRD01 > JALSRD01. The sequence continues at coordinate 1,260 of JAMOVG010000236.1, read as the reverse complement.
GCCAGGAAGAGTTCGTGGCTGATGGGAACGGCCTTGGGGTGTTTGGTGGTGCCGCCGGTGTAAAGAATCTCCGCGGTCTGCTCCCCGCCGCCGGGCACAGCGGGCAGGCCGCCGCCGGCCGACAGCAGCCTGCGGTAGGGGTGGATGCCCGGCCCCGGGGCGATGCGGCCCTTGGGCACCACGTCGAAGAGTCGGCCGAAAAGTCTTTTCCACAGGGGCAGCAGTTCCACCATGCGCGAAACGATGACCGTTTTCAGGCGGGTTTCGGGCAGTACTTTCCGGACGTATCCGAAGTTGGTGTCGGCGCATACCACGGCCTCGGCGCCGCTGTCGTTGGCGATGTAGCAAAGGTCCCGCGGGGTATAGATGGGCGTGATGGGCACGCACACGCCGCCGGCGCGCAGGATGCCCAGCCAGGCCACCACCCAGTGCACGCTGTTGGGCACGTAGAGCACCACGCGCTGCCCGGGCGCAAAGCCCTGGGCCACCAGGCCGGCGGCGAAGCGCTGCGAGAGTTCCAGCAGGCGCCCGTAGCTGTAGCGTGTCCCCAGGTAGACGACGGCCGTGTGTTGCGGATCCCTTCGCGCGGCGGCCTCGAAGGCGGCGAATATGTGTCGGTGTTCTTTCATTGCAGTTCAGACCCCGAAATAGGCGGCCTTGATCTCGGGGTTGTCCAAGAGTTCCGCTCCGCTGCCGGAAAGCGAGAGCATGCCGTTTTCCACCACGTAGGCGCGGTCGACGATGGGCAGCACCGGTCGCGCGAACTGCTCGCTGAGCAGCACCGTGATGCCGGTCTCGCGGTTTAGGCTGACGATGGCGTCGACCACCGCCCGCTGCATCATGGGGCTCAGGCCCAGCAGGGGTTCGTCGAGCAGCAGCAGCCGGGGGCGCACCACCAGCGCCATGCCGATGGCCAGCATCTGCTGCTCGCCGCCGCTCAGGAAACCCGCCTTGCGCCGCCGCAGGGCCGCGAGCTGCGGAAACAGTTCGAAGACGAAGGCGGCGCTCTGCCGGATTTCGGCCTTGCGCCGCAGGTATCCGGCGATCTTGAGGTTTTCCAGCACCGTGCTTTCGCCGAATACGGGGTGGCGTTCGCGTGAGAGCACGATGCCCATTTTCACGCGCTCGCTGGGCGGCGCTTCGGTGATCTCGCGCCCCTCGTAGCGGACGTGGCCGTAGACGCTGATGCGCTGGCCGCCGCGGCGCTTTTCCTTGAGGCGCATGTCGATGATCAGCCCCGAGACGGTGTTCATGAAAGTG
>JAMOVG010000235.1 GCA_027061725.1 Desulfobacteraceae bacterium | reverse complement strand
AGCGCAGCGCCACGTCCACGTGGCCCTGTTCGGCGGGGCTTTCGTAGATCGGGTCGTCGGTGTTGATGGGGATCCCGAAGCGCAGGCGGCCGCGGGGTCCCGGGAAGGCCAGCTCCCGGAACCAGGGCATCACGAAAAGATCCACCACGCCCCAGTCGGCGGGCACCGAGAGGTGCACCATGGGCTGGCCCAGCTTCTCCTCCCCGCTGAGTTCCTCCACCAGGTCAACCTGGTTGATAACGTCTACCAGGTGGTAGAACTCGGTGACACCCCAGAAAACCCGGTCGACCCCCACGGTGAGCTCCCAGTCGTCGGCCAGGTAGAGGAACTTGAGTTCGCGGATGTCGGCGTGGGTGCGGTGTCCGTCGGCGCTGTCCAGTCGGCCGAAGAGCACGGCGGTGACGCTGGAGCCGCTTTCGAACTCGTGGTAGTACTCGGGGGCGGCCGCCAGCGAGGCGTTGTTGAACCGCTGCTGCTCGAAAAGCGGGCTCTCCAGAAACAGCCTTCCTTCGGCCTCGATATAGCCGGTGAGTTCGTGGCCCAGCGCCGTTCCGGCCATCAGGCACATCGTCAGGGTCAGCCACCCGATCAGCGCCGGCAGGGATCGCCTCATCTGGCGCGCTTGAGGCTGTTCTTGCTGAAGTCTTTGGGGGTCAGGCCCGTGCCGAAGCGGAAGTTGGTCCATTCCAGGATGGTGCTCTTGCCGTTCTGGTGGTTGATCATCTCCATCTTGTGGGCCCGCCAGAACTGGTTGTTGTACTGGCGGTAGTCGGAGGCCGTGAGGGTCTTGAGCAGCGTGTTCTTGCGGTCGTAATAGTCGATTTTCCAGACCCGGTAGGCCTCCTTGTCCATCCAGATCACCTGGCGCGTGTAGCCCGAGTTCTTTTTATCCACCGGGTAGCGCTCGATGACGAAGCAGTCCCGGCCGTCGAGCTTATCGTCGCGCAGGTACTTGTAGGTGTACTTCTCCACTTCCTGGCTGGCGATGTCCTCGTAGGAAAATTCGCTGCCCACGAAGGAGCCCGACTTGTTGCGCGAGCTGATGCGCTTGACGCGCTTTAAGGCGGGAAGGTAAAGCCACTGGTCGTCGTCACCGGCCTTGTGGGTGTAGCTCAGGAAAGCGGTTCCCTTGACGTCGCGCGGGTTGTCGAAAATGGTCAGGCTCTTGTCGCCGTCGCCGGGCACCTCCAGCGTGCGGATGCGCAGGCTGCGCACGCTCTGCTGGCCGTGGCGGTTTTTGAGGATCATGCGCATGTCGGCCGTGAAGTCCTTGAAGCCCTCGTCGCGGCGGTCGGCCTCGCGGGCGATGGCCAGCCCCTTTTCCGCGGGGCTCTGGGCGTCAGCGGCCGCCGCGCCCGCTGTCAGCAGACACAGCCAGACAAGCAGCAGCCATCGGATCGTCGGTGATTTCATCGCTTTTTTTCTCCGCTTTCATCAGAAGCACAGGTAAAAAGAAAAAGTCCAGCACCAGGGCCAGCACGATGGTGATGGCGGTCATGAGGCCCATGTTGGCATTGGTTTTAAAGCCCGAAAAGGCCAGCACCAGAAAACCGGCCACCAGGGTGGCGGTGCTGATGGCGATCGCCGCCCCCACGGTGTTGAAGGCGTAGCGCACCGCCTCAGCCGGCGCCATGCGGTGCTCGCGCCGGGCCAGCAGGTATTTGCTCATGAAGTGCACGGTGTCGTCCACCACGATGCCCAGGGTCAGGGCCGCCATGATCGAGATGGCCAACCCCACCTGCCGCATGGTGAAGCCCCACAGGCCGAACGCCATGGCCGCCGGCGCCAGGTTGGGGATCAGGCTGATGACGCCCAGCTTGAAGCTCTTCAGGGCGATGATCAGGATGGCCGAGATGACCACCAGTGCGCCGAAAGAGGCCCCCAGCATGCTGCGGATGTTGCGCTGGGAGATGTGCGCAAACATGATGGAAAGCCCCGTGCCGTAGGTATACATCTGCGGCGGGGCGTTGGCCTTAAGCCAGGCGCGCGCCCGGGCGTCGGTTTCCCGCAGGTCCCGAGCCGTGACGTCCACCAGGTAGACCGTGAAGCGCAGCGAGGACTTCTGGACGTTGATCTGGTTGTTGAGGTCCAGCCCGAAGGGCAGCGACATCTCGTAGAGCAGCAGGTACTGGGCGGCCAGGTCACGCTTTTCCGGAATGCGGTAGAAGGCCGGGTTGTCGCCGTGCATGCTCTTGTTCAGG
>JAMOVG010000234.1 GCA_027061725.1 Desulfobacteraceae bacterium | reverse complement strand
GCGCTGAAAACGCCAGCAGTCCTCCACGCTCTTCTTGCCGGGCGCGGAAATCAGCTGCGTCAGGCGGCGTATGCGCCACGAGGGGGCAAAATGGGAGGAAAAATAATAGGGGAAGTCGTTGGTGACTGTGGTCTGGTTGCAGGTGCCGGTCCAGCCCTTTTCGGGGTTCACGCTGTGCGGCATCTGGTCCCAGGGAATCCAGCCCTGCCAGTTGTCCCGCCCGTCCCGGACCACGTAGGGCACCGTGCCGTCACCCTGGCGGCGGATGGGGAGGCGGCCGCTGGTCTGCCAGGCGATGTTGCCCCCGGTGTCGGCCAGCACGAAATTGAGCATGATGGCGTTGAGGTGGCGCAGGGCCTCGCGGGCCTGGGACACGTCGCGGGCCTTGAGCAGGCCCAGGAACCCCAGGGCCGGGCGCATGCTCTCGAAGGCCGACCAGCGCAGGCTGAACACCTTCGAACCCTTGAGCGCGGGAAAGATGCCGGAAACCACGGGCCCCCTTTTTGTGCGGCGAATCTTCACGGTTTCCTCGCGCAATCCCCCCTGCGCCTTCTTGTCTTTTATTGTCAGCTTTTCGGTGATGATCTCGAAGGGCAGCGATTGCTTGCCCTCCAGGTAGTGGTCCGGGTTTTCGGGGTCGACGGTCTCCACGTACAGGTCCTGGGTGTCGCCGTAGCCGTTGGTGACCCCCAGGGCCACGTGCTGCGTTCGGCCGATGACCATGGCCGGAAGGCCGGGCACCATGACGCCCACGGCCCGGAAGCCGGGCGTGATGAGCCCCACCGGGTAGAAGGGGCCGGGAATGACGCGCGTGTCCAGGTGCGGATCGTTGGCCAGCAGCGCCTTGCCGCTGCGGGACAGTTTCGGTGCGATCACCCAGTTGTTGCTGCCCACCGCCAGCCGCCGGTCATCCGCCGTCGGCATCAGTGCCGACAGCGCCTCCGACGACGGCCCCAGTGTCTTTTCGGGGTCGAATCGGATCCTGAGGGGCCTGCCGGAGGGGTCGTCGGGGTTGACGTTCATGGGAAACAGTTCGGCCGCCAGCCCGGGCCCCAGCTTTTCGACCAGCAGCTGGGAAATGATCTCGTCCTGCAGGTTGGCCGAGGCCCCCCAGCCCATGTAGTAGAGAATCTCCAGGCTGTCGGCGATCTTCCAGGGGGTTGGACGCATGCCGGCGATCTTGAGCTTGAGGTGGATGCTGTCCGGGCACGCCTCGATATAGGCGTTGACGCCGTCCACGTAACGCTGGAACATGCGCCGCTCGTCGGGACCGAGCAGCGCGGCGTGCTTCTGGGCCTGCCGATAGAAGCCGATGGTGCGCATGCGGATGTCGGTGTCGCGCAGCTTTTCGCCGAAAACCTCGGCCAGCCGCCCGCTGGCCAGCCGCCGCACCACTTCCATGGAAAACAGCCGGTCCTGGGCGGTGACAAACCCCTGGGCGAAAAAAACGTCGTCCGCATCCCTTGCAAAGATGTAGGCCATTCCCTTCTCGTCGCGCACCACGCGCACCCTGTTTTTCAACCCCTTTAGCCGCAGCTCACCCGACCGCTGGTAGTCGTTGAGGGAATCGAGCCCCACCCGCACGAGCACCGCCGCAGCGGCCAGAAGCGCCAACAGTATCCACAGCCATTTTCTCGAAATCGCCATCTTCCTCTCCCCAATGGTTCGGGGAAGCCGTTTCCCGCCCTCCCGTGGTCCGGGCGCACCCAGGTGCCAACGATAGGGAAACCCGGCGGGGCGACGCAATCTTTTTTTCCGATCCCATTGATTTTTGTTTCGCTTCGGCCTAAACCCGGCTAAAAGAAATGCAAGGCGTTGTCCGGCCGGGTTGCCGCCACCGGCGCTATGCGATGCGGCCGTAAACCATGACGAAAATGACCGCGCCCGATGCAGCGGCGGTGCGTTGCGGGCGGGAAAGCGAAGTACAATGTTTATCCGAAACCGCAAAGGCCCCCTCTTCACCTACTGGCAGCTGCCCTATCGGCAAAAGTTCTACCGCATCGTGTGGATGCTCCCCTTTGCCCTGGCCTTTTTGCTCTTCCCCGAAGATATCGTCTACTTCGGAATGTCCCGAAACCAGATGGCCGCACTGGTGTTTGCCCTCGTGCTGGCGCTGGCCGCTTACACCTATTACCGCTGGAAAAGCACCGAGCGCGAGGAAGAGGCTGGCGCGCGACCGGCGGAGACTCCCGATTCGGAATGAAAAAACCGTGTGCGCCCCTCAGGCTGCCGGCCTTCCGGGCGTCGGGCGTCGCAAAATGGTTGAAATTCATCGAAAACACGCACTGCGCCCGGCACGCCGGGGCACGCATTGAGGAGCGATATGTCCAGCCGTGAAAAAATCGGGGCCGGCACCCTGTCCGTGTGGGCCGGCGAGGAGCAGCGTCCGGGGGGCCGCGCCACCCAGGTGCCGGTGGTTCACAGCGTCTCTTTCGGCTACGACGACCTGGAGCAGTGGCTGGAGGTGGCCCAGGGCCGCAGGCCCGGCCACATCTACGGCCGCAACACCAACCCCACGGTGCAGGTTTTTGAAGAGAAGGTGCGCCGCCTGGAGGGGGCCGAGGCCGCCACCAGCGCCGCCACCGGCATGGCCGTCATCAGCAGCACCCTGTTCGCCCTGCTCTCTCCGGGCGACCGCGTGGTCTCGGTCAAGGACACCTACGGCGGCACCAGCAAGCTGTTCCTGGAGTTTCTGCCCCGCTTCCGCGTCGAGACGACGCTGTGCGACACCACCGACCATGCCGCCATCGAGGCCCGCATCGCCGAGGGCTGCCGGCTGCTGTACCTGGAAAGCCCCACCAACCCCACCGTCAAGGTCATCGACCTGGCACGCCTGGCCGACGCCGCCCGCGCCCGCGGCGCCGTCGTGGTGGTGGACAACACCTTCGCTACGCCCGTCAACCAGAACCCCCTGCAGCTGGGCGCGGACCTGGTGCTGCACAGCGCCACCAAGTTCCTGGGCGGCCACGCCGACGCCCTCGGCGGGGTGGTCTGCGGCCGCCGGGACCTGGTCGAGAAGATCTACCACTTCCGCGAGATCAACGGGGCCACCCTGCATCCCATGGCGGCCTACCTGCTGCTGCGCGGCATGAAGACCCTTCAGCTGCGCATCGACCGGCAGAACCGCAGCGCCCTGGAAATCGCACGCTTCCTGTCGGACCACCCGGCCGTCGGCCGCGTGCACTATCCCGGGCTGCCGTCCCACCCGGGCCACGACATCGCCTGCCGCCAGATGCGCGGCTTCGGCGGGGTGCTCAGTTTCGAGCTGAAACACAACACCCTGGCGGCGGCGGGACGCCTGGTCTCGCGCCTGCGATACGCCCACCGGGCGGCCAACCTGGGGGCGGTGGAGACCATCGTGGGGCCGCCGGCCACCACCAGCCACGTGGAATGCAGCGCCGAGGAGCGCGCCGCCATGGGCATCCCCGAAGGCCTGATCCGCTACTCCACGGGCATCGAGGATCCGCAAGACCTGATCGCCGACCTGGCGCAGGCCCTGGCGGCGGCAGGGTGACGACCCGTCGGCTGCGGCCCTGCGGCCACGGTTGCAATGTGCCGGCGAAGACGGTAAGCACGGTCATGGGAAACCGGTTTTCGACGGCAGGCTGCCGCGGCGCCAGACTTCAGCGGAAAAGCAACTTCATGCAAATCTTCATATAAATTATTTATCTAACGGATATAATTTTATGTTTCTGGTTGACTTCCCGTACATATCGGATTTCCTGCGCAAGACTCTGCGGGACCACGCCATCCCGGTGGTGGACACCCCGGCCGCCCGCCGGCTGGACCTGCTGGACGGAACCCGCCTGCTCCGTGAAGACGCCGCGCTCGAAGCAGCCGGCGCACCGGACGCCCCGCCGATCTACACCACCTCGGAAAACGCCCTCGGCTGGCTGTCGGCCAGGCCCGCTTTCGACGGCCTCTGCGAAAAGATCGCCCTGTTCAAGGACAAGCTCCGCTTCCGGGAGCTGATCCGGCCGCTGTACCCGGAATTCTTCTTCCGCCGGATTCCGGCCGCAGCGCTGGCAGCCACCCGCATCGACGACTTTCCCCTGCCCTTCATCATCAAGCCGGCCATCGGCTTTTTCAGCATGGGCGTCTACCGCGTCGAGCGCCCTGAACAGTGGAAACAGACGGTCGACGCCATCGTGTCCGAGATGCGGCGCATCGAGGGCCGCTACCCGCGGGCCGTGCTCGACGCCGGGGCCTTCATCGCCGAACAGTGCATCGAGGGCGACGAATACGCCGTGGACGCCTACTTCGACGACCGGGGGCGGCCGGTGGTCTTGAGCGTCCTTCGCCACGTCTTCTCCTCGCAGGCCGACGTCAGCGACCGCGTGTACATGACATCGAAAAAGATCATCGAAGAGAATATCGGACCTTTCACGACCCTGCTGGAAGAGGTCGGGAATCTGGCGGGAATCCGCAATTTTCCGGTGCACGCCGAACTGCGGCGCACCGCCGCGGGCGCCATCGTGCCCATCGAGATCAACCCCATGCGCTTCGGCGGCTGGTGCAGCACGCCCGACCTCACCGCCATGGCCTACGGCTTCAACCCGTACCTGTACTATTACCGGCGACGCAGGCCCGACTGGACCGAACTGCTGCGCGACCGCGACGGCCGCCTGTTCAGCATCGTGGTGCTGGACAACGCCACCGGCCTGCCGGCCGAAAAGATCGTCGCTTTCGACTACCAGAAGCTGCTGTCGCGTTTTGAAAAACCGCTGGAACTCAGGAAGATCGACTACCGGCGCTACAACGTGTTCGCCTTCCTGTTCACCGAAACCGCCGAGGCGCATTTTTCGGAACTCGAAGCCATCCTCGGCTCGAACCTGCGGGAGTTCGTTTCCACCTGAGCCTCACAGACAACGGCAGGAGGGATTGTCATGATGCACCGCACCATCCTACTGGCCGCCGCCGTGCTTTCGACCCTCGTGCTCCTTGTGCCCCCGCCGGCCCGCGCAGCCGTGGTCACATACGACCTCACCTTATCCCGCCAGGCGATCGATATCACAGGTAAATCCGCCATGGGCATGACCGTCAACGGCGGCATTCCCGGGCCCACCCTGACCTTTACCGAGGGCGACACGGCCCGCATCCGCGTCCACAACAACATGGACGTCGACACCTCCATCCACTGGCACGGCCTGCTGGTGCCGCCCGGCATGGACGGCGTGCCCTACGTCAGTTTTGCGCCCATCGCGCCCGGCACCACCTTTACCTACGCGTTTCCCATCCGCCAGAGCGGGACCTACTGGTACCATTCGCACACCAACCTGCAGGAGCAGAGCGGCGTCTATGGCGCCATCGTCATCCACCCGCGCAGCGCCGCTCCCGCCGCCGATCGCGACTACGTGGTGGTGCTGTCCGACTGGACCGACGAGGACCCCGCCGAGGTCAACCGCACCCTCAAGTGCGGCAGCGAGTGGTACGCAATCGAAAAGGGCAGCGCCCAGAGCATCCTGGGCGCCGCGCGACTGGGCATGCTGGCAGACTACTTCAAGCGCGAACTCCAGCGCATGCCCCCCATGGATGTCGCCGACGTGGCCTACGACCGCTTCCTGGCCAACGGCAAGCCGGAGACGACCCTGGCGGCCGCCCCGGGCGAGACCGTGCGGTTGCGCATCGTGGACGGATCGGCCACCACCTATTTCCTGCTGCAGTTCGCCGGGGGGCCCATGACCATCGTTTCGGCCGACGGTATGCCGGTGACGCCGGTCCGCGAGAACCGCTTTCTCATCAGCGTGGCCGAGACCTACGACGTGCGGGTGAAGGTGCCCGCCGGCGGCGCCTATGAATTGCGGGCCACGGCCCACGACGGCTCGGGCTACGCCTCGGTGTGGATCGGCAGCGGACCGCGCCACCCGGCGCCCGATGTTCCGCGCCCCAACCTTTACGCCACCATGGACGGCCTCAGCCTGAAAAAGATCCTGGCCCTCACCCCGGCCGGCGCCATGGGCATGCCCGACAGCGCGGTGCGCGCGGGGGCCTTCGACCGTCCCGGCATGGCGGCCATGGGCGCAGGGAAAAAGCGCGGCGCCATGGACATGGCGGGAATGCAGATGGCCGCGGCACCGGAAAAGGGCGCCGCGGCGACACCCGCCATGACGGCCATGAAGGGCATGCGTCACGACAGGATGCCCGCCGCGCCGCCGCCATCGGACCGCTTCGGCAAAAAATTCGGGACCGATTTCCGCCCGCTGGCCGCCGATGTCTCCGCCTCTCCTCACCTGGCCGTGGACGGCATGGCGCCCGCCCGCCCGTGGGCGCCTTACGCACGGCTGCGCGCCCCGGAATCCACGGCGCTTCCCGGAAACCGGCCGGTGCGCGAGATCCGGCTGACCCTGGACGGCGACATGCAGCGCTACGTCTGGTTTCTGAACAGCACGCCGCTCTCTGAAAGCGACAACATCTGCATCCGCAGGGGCGAGGTGGTGCGCTTCATTATGATCAACCGCACCATGATGCACCACCCCATGCACCTGCACGGCCACTTCTTCCGGGTCATCAACGGCCAGGGCGACCACGCCCCGCTCAAGCACACCGTGGACGTCGCGCCCATGTCCACCACGGTCATCGAGTTCGACGCCAACGAGTTTGGCGACTGGTTTTTCCACTGCCACCTGCTCTACCACATGAAGGCCGGCATGGCCCGCGTGGTGCACTACGAGAAATTCACCCTCAGCCCGCAGCTGGCCGAGGTGCGGCCCAATCTCTACAAGGATTCCTGGTACTTCTGGGGACGCGCCGACGTCCTGAGCAACATGACCGAGGGGTTCGCCGCGGTCTCCAGCACGCGCAACATCCTGACGGCCGCCTGGCAGGTGGGCTGGCAGCGGGTGGACGACACCGACTGGGAGGGGCTCTTCACCTGGGACCGCTACATCAACCGCTTTCTGCGGCTGTTCGCCGGCGCCGACCTGCTGGGAACCCGCGACGAACGCGACGAGAGCCGGGGCGTGTTCGGACTGCGCTACCTGCTGCCCTTCAACCTGGAGTCCGCCGCCTGGGTGGACACCGACGGCGGCGCACGCTTCGTGCTGGCCAAATCCCTGTCCCTGACGCCGCGCCTGTCGCTCTTCGGCGAGGTGCAGTACGACACCCACGACTACTGGGAGGGACGCACCGGGCTGGCCTACCAGGTCTGCCGGAACGTTTCGCTGCTGGGGCAGTGGCACTCGGACTACGGCTTCGGCGGCGGCCTGCAGATCCGGTTCTGACGACGGAGACAAAAAGCGTGTCGAAAACCATCCTCTACCGCCTTTTCCGGATCGGCCGCATCCCGCCAAGGCTGCGGCCCGTCCTGGAATCCGAAGGCCTGGAACTCTGGGACGAGGGCATTCCGGGGCGCACCGTGCTGCGGCATTTCAAGGCGCCCGGCCGGCGATCGAGCTACCGCGTGGAGCGGTTCTCGGGATCGCTGGCGGTCACCGGCCGGCGTGTCATCGCTTTCGCCTACGCCAGAGCGGTCATCAACGTGCCCCGCGACGACGCCCGCCTGCGGCAGATCGAGGTAGCCCTTGTCAAAGGCGGCTGGATTGAACTATCCTTTGATGCGCAGTTGTTTCACGACGACTGGCGCGGAAGCATCCGCCTGGGCTTCAGGACGCCCCTGGCCCCTCGCTTCCGGGACCATCTGGCCGCACCCGCCGGCAGACCTCGCTGAAGCCGGCGGCCGAACATTCGCACAGGAGACCTTTGCGATGCAAGACAGAGACCTTGCGGACCTGGCCTACGCCAAGTCCCTGCTGGAAAACCCGGGCCTGGCGGCCAAGATCACCAGCATGCTGGGCACGCCCATCGAAAAGGGCTTCGCCCTGCTTCCCCGGAACTGGTCCCAGGTGGTGAGCATCGGCACCCGAAAGGCACTGACCGTGGCTATCGAGGCCGCGGTGCTGACCCTGGACAAGCGCGCGGGGCGGGCCTCCTCCGATTTCCTGCACAAGATCCTGGTGGCAGCCTCAGGGGCCGGTGGCGGATTTTTCGGCCTGCCGGCCCTGTCGGTGGAACTGCCCATCTCCACCACCATCATGATGCGCTCCATCGCCGACATCGCCCGCAGCGAGGGCGAAACGATATCCGACCCGCACACCAAGATGGCCTGCATCGAGGTGTTCGCCCTGGGCGGTCCCGGCGCCAGTGACGACGCGGCCGAGACGGGCTACTTCGCGGTGCGTGCGGCCCTTTCCAAGGCGGTCTCCGACGCCGCCGAGTACATCGCCCGCCGGGGCATCATCGAGGAGGGTGCCCCGGCCATCGTGCGCCTCATCGCCCAGATCGCCTCGCGCTTCGGTGTGCAGGTGTCGGAAAAGGCGGCCGCCCAGGCCATTCCCGTGATCGGCGCCGCCGGCGGCTCCATCCTGAACACACTGTTCATGGACCACTTCCAGGACATGGCGCGTGGCCACTTCATCGTGCGCCGCCTGGAGTCGCGCTACGGGCGGGAAGAGGTCAGGAGGGTTTACCGGACGCTTTAACAATTACCGGCATCCATTTGTTTTTCATTGTATTTAATCTAAATTATCACCCAAAGAACACTTTTGAGAGGTACCGCTGTGTGGACCATCATCAAAGACAGCTTCTTCTTTTTCCGCCTCCACTTCAGGGCCATCGCGACCCTGTGCCTGATCATCGAGGGACCCTACATC
>JAMOVG010000233.1 GCA_027061725.1 Desulfobacteraceae bacterium | reverse complement strand
AGCCGCCCCCCCCAGCGGTGGGCCATACCTTCTCCCACGGGGGCCAGGCGCGCGTTCATACGACCCTGGATGCGCTTTTCCAGGTTCCAGAAGGTGGTCGCGTGGCGCAAAAGACCGAAACGGGTACAAGCGTTCATCTCAGCTGTCAACGGTTTTTCTTCCCCCCGTCCGGGGCGCCTGTTGCACGACCTGCGCCAGGCGCTGTTCTACGATGGCATAATTGCGTGCCAGATCGTGCCGCCGCCGCACGCCGGCCGCGGCGGCACGCCCCAGGGTTCGGCGCATCTCCCGGTCGGTCACCAGCGTGTCGACAGCCGCGGTGAACGCTTCGAAATCCCCCGGTGGCGTCAGGATGCCGGTGTTGCCGGCGTCGACCACCTCGGGAATACCGCCGCCGGCAAAGGCCGCCACCGGCAGGCCACAGGCCTGGGCCTCCAGGAACACCATGCCCAGCGATTCCCGGAAACCGGGAAAGGCAAACAGATCCCCGGCGCTGTAAAATCGGCGCATGCGTGCACGCGGTACCTTGCCCACAAAGCGCACGCGCCGGCCCAAGTGCTGCCGGGCCAACCGCTCGAGGTACTCGCGCTGCCGCCCCTCGCCCGCGATCACCAGCAGCAGCCGCCTGCCGCGGCGCAGCAGGCGGCCGCAGGCGCGGATGACCCAGGACAGGCCGCGCGTCTTGACCCCGGGTCGAAACATGGCGGCCGACAGCACCACGGGGTCGCTGCCAACCGCCCACTGGCTGCGCAGCTCCTCACGGGCGCGGGCATCAAAGGTGAACTCCCGGCAGACGATGCCGGGCGCCACGTAGGTCAGGCGCGCCGACGGGATGATACGCGCCAGGTTTTCGAAGTCCACCCGCCGGTTGCTGAACACGTGGTCGGCCGCCAGCAGCGAGCGGCGGTTGAGGTGAAAGCCGGCCACGGTGCGCACATCCCTGCGCCGCTTGGTGGCGTATGCCCCCTGGAAAATGACATAGGGCAGCCGGGTCTTGCGGCAGACCGCAGGCCCCAGGACGTCCGGCGCCTTGTAGAAGGGGTGATAACTGAGCCACAGGTCGGCGGCAAAACGCCCGGACAGGCGCGCGGACCGGCGCCGGTCCCGGATCACCTGGGGCCACCGCACCGGTTTCCAGTATATCCAGCGGCTGCGCAGGGTGCTGGGCACCGCCAGCACGTGCCCCCGCCGCTGCAGGTACTCGAAAAGTCCCGTGCCGATGACCAGGTCCCCGGAGGGGTTGGGGTGCCCGAGCGGCTTGAACGGTGCGTAAAACAGGATGCGCATGGCTGCGGCTATCGCTCCTCCAGGGCCGCTTTGAAGTGGTCCGCCAGCCGGCCGATGAGCACCTGGTTGTCGAAATCGCGGGTCACCCGCTGCCGGGCCCGTCGGGTGATGTCCCCTCGGAGTTCGGCATCTTCCAGCACTTCCCGTACGGCCCGTGCCATGGCACCGGGATCCTCCGGCGGCACCAGCATGCCGGTCCGGCGGTGCTGCACCAGTTCGGGGATGGCCGACACCCGCGTGGCCACCACCGGGACCCCCATGGCCATGGCCTCCATCAGCACGTTGGGGATGCCGTCGCGGTCTCCGTTGGGCGCGATGCGGCATCCCAGCAGGAAAACGTCCGCCCGGCGGTAGTGCGCCAGCACCACCTCGTGGGGCTGAGTGCCCAGCCAGCGGGTGTGGCCGCCGAGCCCCAGCCGCCGGATCGAGGCCAGAATCTCGTCGCGCAGTTCGCCGTCTCCGATGAGCACGTGCTCGAAATCGATGCCGTCGTCGCGCAGGCGGCCCAGGGCCTCCAGTACCGTGGGCAGGCCCTTCTTGGCCGTCAGGCGCGCCACGGTCAGCAGCCTCCGGGGACCGTTCGCCGCTGGGAGGCCCGGGTCGGCTGCGGGAGTGAAGAGCCGCGGGTTTATCCCGTGATAGATGCAGTCGATGGGGATTTGGGCCCCCGGGGCCAGGCGCCGCAGGTACTCCCGGTTGTAGCCGGTGCAGGTGATCACGAAGCGCGCCAGGGAGATCTTTTCCCGCAACTGGCGGGGATCCGAGGTGTAGATGTCCTTGGCGTGTGCCGTGAAGCTGAACGGCAAACCGCTCAGCAGGCTGCTGAACAGCGCCACCGAGGTGGGTGAGTGGGCGAAGTGCGCGTGCAGGTGCGCAACCCCCTGGCCGGGCAACAGGCGCTGCACCAGGTAGCCGGCCTGCAGCAGGTGCTTGAGGGTCGCCGATTTGCGGGTGCGCAGGTAGCGGCCCCAGGCCATGCGCATCGCGTTCCGGTAAACCGCCGGGATTCTGGAAACCAAAAGGAGGTTGGTCTTCATGAGCACCGGCAGGTGCGGCAGGATCTTTTCCGGCAGGTAGTCCACCTGCGCCCGGATGTCCGCCACGCTGCGGTGGGTGAAATTTTCCCGCGGCTGCCGCATGGAAAAGATGTGGATGTGGAACCCCATTTTTTCCAGCAGCAGGATTTCATTGGAGATGAAGGTCTCCGAGATGCGCGGAAAGCCCTTGAGGATCATGCCCAGCACCGCCGGGCGGGCCGGCTTCAGCATACCAGGTCCCTGAAACCCATGAGGCGCTGGCACATGACCTCGATTCCGGTCAGGCGGAAATTGCAGACGGCATCGAGGCACTGCTGGGGGGCCTCCAGCAGAGCGTGCACCTTGGGACGCAGGGCTTCCGGCGAGAGCCCGGCCCACGGCAGGTAATCGACCAGGTGGCGGTTGGCCATGGCCCGGGCCCGCAGGAGCTGCTCCTTGCGCGGCGCCTCCCGCGGGATCACCAGCGAAACGGTTTTCTGGCTGAGGATTTCGCAGATGGTGTTGTAGCCCCCCATGCTGATGACCAGGTCGGCGGCGGCCAGCAGTTTTTCCATCTGGCGGTAGAAATGGTAGGTGCGCACCCCCAGCCGCCGGGCACGGCGGAAGATGTTGCGGCGCTGTTCCTTGGGCATGAAGGGCCCCGTCACCAGCACGCTTTTGACGGCCATGGGCTCCTTCTCCAGCATGGACAGGTAGGCATCCATGACGGCGTAGCCGTCGCCGCCGCCGCCGGTGGTGACCACCACCAGTTTGTTCCTGCCGTTGCCGTTGGACATGTGCTCGCGCCGGGTGCGTTTGACGGCCTCGTGGCCCGGTGTACGCCGCGGGATGTAGCCCGTGAAGAACATCTTGCGGCTGACCTCTTCGGGGATGGCATACTCACGGATGGGGTCGTAGAGATCCCGCTGACCGTACACCCAGATCTCCGAGTAGAGTTCGTCCAAAATGCGGTAGACCCCCTTTTCACGCCAGTCGCGGCGCACCACCGGTCCGTCGTCCATGATGTCGCGCAGCC
The DNA here is from genome assembly GCA_027061725.1 of Desulfobacteraceae bacterium. GTDB lineage: Bacteria > Desulfobacterota > Desulfobacteria > Desulfobacterales > JALSRD01 > JALSRD01. Next base: position 35,057 of record JAMOVG010000233.1, on the reverse strand, counting down.
CCAGGATGGTGCGGCTCTCCGGCAGGCAGCGCCGGAGCCACTGCAGGGTCGGCAGGACCTCTTTTTTGAGCCCCAAGGGCTCCTTGTCGACGATGAACAGATGGGGACGAAAGGCTTTGGCGGTGGCCGTGATGATGTTCTTGCGGATGTCCAGGGCGTGCTTGGGGTTGATGCGGATGGAAAGCGGCTGGTACTCGTCGTTGGTCTTCTTGATCATTCCCGGGATGCGAACGAAATCCACCTGTTCGGGGAATGAAAAGCGGCCGGCGATGGGCGACCCGGTAAGGATGAGAATGTTGACATCCGGACCATGCAGGTTGGAGGCGATCGCCATGGTCCGCCGGATGTGTCCCAGACCGTACGTGTCGTGGGAGTACATGAGGATGTTATAGGTCGGACGGCGCGCCATTTTCCCCCTGACCGGTTTCTGCAGCAGCCTTTTCGGCGATGGCCGGATCGAGGGCGTAACGATGCCCGCACGCCAGGTCCCGCAGTGCCCGGGAATCGATATCGGTCCGCTCGCCGATTTTGCGGGCCGGGTTGCCGGCCCAGATTTCATAGGGACCCGGGTTGCGGGTCAGCACTGACCCTCCTCCCAGCACCACCCCATCGGGAATGTGGGTCACCTGGTAGAGCACCAGCGATCCGTCGTGAATCCAGACATCCCGGCCGATGGTTTTGTCCTGAAACAAAATACCGTACTGCTCCTGCACGCGGCTCAACGGCTCCCGGCCGGCATGAATGTGATCGTGCGTGTAAATCCGGGTACGGGGCCCGATGTTGCACCACGGTCCGATGAAAATCGATCCCGTGCAGTCCAGAATACAATACGGGCTGATGACCATGTTGGTCTCCCGGTCATCGTCCCGGAAGGCCTCCTCGGAAATGATCAGCCTCCCCCGGCTGATGTCCGAATGCGGATGACGCACGGCCTGCGAAACGGCATCCCGCAGCGCTTTGCGCGACATGGTGGCACAGTTGAAACACATTGGCGCCGGCGAAATCCCCCCTGGCTGTGCGGCTGACGGCAAAACGCAGCCGTGGCCTGTTGCTGAAACAAAACATTTTTATTGAACCCGCTGCGGTTTGTCAAGAAACAGCTGAGACCGGAGCAGGGCAATTGCAGCGGACGCCTGGCATGGTTAATGCCGTGGCCCTTCATGGGTTGCGTGCCCCGGCGGCCCCCCCTAGCTGCGATTGCCCTGGACACCGGATGGGGTGGGAGAGGTCTATCCGGCCGTGTAGAAGCGAAAAAAATTCTCCATGATAAAGCGCACCACCTTCTTGTTGACGTGGAAGTTCTCCTTTCCCTCGGAAAACCAGGTGCGGCTCATCAACGGCTGGTAGATGGTGGCCATCTCGAAGGCCGGAAAGTAGAACACGTTTTCGTGGCGGGCGACGAATTCGTCGGCGGCCGCCCGCAGGGTGGATTTGGAGTTGCATGAGGCACTGATGACGTCCGCATCGCTGCGGAAAGTGGCCCACAGGTGCACCGGCGACACGGTAACCAGCAGCCGGCAGGCGGGGTTGTGGCGCGCCATGATGGCGTGGATGCGCTCCAGGTTCTCCAGGTTTTCCGGGTAACGGCTGACCCGGAAACGGTAGCGTTGCATATCGCCGCCCTCGTTGACGTAAGGACCCGAAGGCAGGCAGATGACCGCGCCGTCGAACCGGTCTTCCCAGACCTCCACCAGTCCCAGCGTCAGGATGAGCACCTCGGCACGCGCCAGGGCACGGCGCGAACAGGCCCGGTGGCGCTGGAAATCGTTCTCCGCCTCTTCCAGGCTGTCATACAGGATGATGCGACGGTAGGGGTCCTGAATGCGTCCGGACTCCGGGGTCTGCCACCATCTCAGGTTCGGCCGCCAGTCCTCGAAGGTGTACTCGAAAATCTGCCGCATGGAAAAGGTATTGTAGGTGCGCTCCCAGGCGGCGCTGGCGTGCACCGCGGCCGGGTGGTGGCTTTCTTCAGTGATGTAGTTGTACCCGCGCTGGAGCAGCGCCGTGCGGATTTCGCGGGCAAAGCAGGAACCCATGGAGGCGATGGGGGTCTGAATGGTCAGCCGCAGGCCGGAATCAGGCGGAAAGGGGTAACGCCCGTCGGCCGGCGGGTTGCGGTAGGACCCGGGCCACACCTGCCACGGTTCGAAGCGGTGCACGGGATGGACGTCGGAGCGGGCCATGGCATTAAAAAAACGCTCAGGTCCAGCTGTTGGCCGGAAAAATGCCGCCGGATAGGCCGATTGCTGGCGCCTGACAGCTGATTGCCAACAAAAAACCCAGGTATCCCCGGGTTTGTTTGTTCGTCATGAAAACGGCATCGATTAAAAGTTGATCTGCCATTTGGCGCCCGCGTACCAAAAACTCTCGGCGTCGCGATCGGAATCCAGGCGGTCGTGCAGATCGTAGTAGCCGACTTCCGGAACGATGAATACACCCTTGGCCAGTGTAATAGTGGTATTCAGGTAGTAGACGTTCAGCTTGGCCTTGTTGATGAAATAATCGTTGTCGTGCTGCAGGTAGCCCGTGCCGAACTCGAATTCGAAGCGGTCGTTGAGTTTGTATCCTACGAGGCCGACGACACCGAAAGTGTACGTGTTCTGGATGTCGTAGGAGGGATTTCCGGCGGCGTCCAGGTTGAGGGTCAGCACCGAGTGGCTGGCGTCCTGTGCCAGCGCCGGAGCCGCGCCGCTGGTCATGGGCATGCCCCAATACTGCAAGCCGTTGTCATAGGCGCCGTAGTCGCCCCAGTTCTGGCCGTAGCTCACCTGGGCCCGGAAATACATCGGCCCGAAAGTAACGTTTCCGGCACCACCGACGATGTAGGCGTTCACGTTGAGGTCACTGCCCCCGCCGAGGGGATTGGAGATGCGCCAGGTCTGGTAGCCGCCGTAAAGGTCCCCCATGAAGTTCGGGCCCAGCATGAGATGATACAGCGCCTCGAACTTGGGCAGCCACACGTCTATGTCACCGGGGAGTCCCACGCCGGCATTGAAATCGAAAGAACCGTCGGCATTGGGATAAAGGGTTCCCTTGTTGTCGGTGCCCGTCGTCTGGATAAAGGCTACCGTCAGCCCCTTGTAGCCAAGCTGGATCTGGGGCCTGCGGCCAATGTACGGAATGCCCTCGGCATCCATGTCTTCATCTTCAAAATAGACCTGGTTGGAGATGAAAAAACTGGAAATCGGCGTGTAGGTCTGACCCACCAGTATATACCAGCTGTCAGGTCCGTTGGGCGTCCACTTGGCATAAAGGTGCCGCAAGTTGACGCCTGTGCCGTACTCGAAGACCCCCTCGACGTTGCCGTGCTGGACCTTGGCGCCGATGCGGGAGTTGCCGGCTATTTCCCAGGTGAGTTCGTTGTCCCTTTCGTTCAGGTTTCCGTTGTCATGGGGATTGAACAGGGCCGCCGCCTTACCGCTCTCGTACCATGTGCCCATGCGCGCATTACCGTAAAAGTTCCAATCCGCCGCCATGGTGGGAGCGGCCATCAAGAGAATGAGAATCACAATCGATAACTTTTTCATCGAAATCTCCTTTTGGGGGGGATTGGCGGGACGCTCCGGACGTGATACAAATCCCTTGACGTTCAAATTATTTTCTCGCAGAATACGAAACTTGTCAAGATCCAAATTATGCGGGAAGCATACGCTCCCGTTTTCTCAGGGGCCTTCATGCCGGGGTCATACACCCGGCCTGCTATACCAAAAAACTGGATTGGTCTGCACATGCAATTCGAAGCCGTCATCGGGCTCGAAGTACATGCCCAGCTGAAAACCCGTACCAAAATCTTCTGCGGCTGCTCGACCGCCTTCGGGGCGCCGCCCAACACCCACGTCTGCCCGGTGTGCCTGGGGATGCCGGGTGTGTTGCCGGTGCTGAACCGGCAGGTGGTGGAATACGCCCTGCGCATGGCCCTGGCCACCGGCTGCCACATCACCACCGAGAGTCGTTTCGCACGCAAGAACTATTTCTACCCCGACCTCCCCAAGGGATACCAGATCTCCCAGTACGAGCTGCCCATCGCCGAGGGCGGAAACGTGGACATCGAGGTCGGCGATGAAGTCAAGCGCATCGGCCTTACGCGCATTCACATGGAAGAGGATGCCGGCAAGCTGATCCACGATCCTGATCAGCCGGTGAGCCGCGTGGATTTCAACCGTACAGGGGTGCCGCTGATCGAAATCGTCAGTGAACCGCACATGCGATCGGCCGCAGAAGCCGGTGCCTATCTGCGAAAGCTGCGCTCGCTGGTGCGATACCTGGGCATCTGTGACGGGAACATGGAGGAGGGCAGTTTCCGCTGCGATGCCAATATCTCCATCCGCCCCGCCGGCAGTCGGGAGCTGGGCACCCGCACGGAGCTGAAGAATCTCAATTCTTTCCGTCATGTGGAAAAGGCGCTCTCCTATGAGATCGCCCGCCAGAGGGATATCGCCTTGGACGGTGGGGAGGTCATCCAGGAAACCCGCCTGTGGGACCCGGACCGGGGATGCACCCTTTCCATGCGGGGTAAAGAAGAAGCCCACGATTACCGCTACTTCCCCGATCCCGACCTGCTTCCAGTGGTGATTGACGAGGATTGGCTCGAACGGGTGTGTGCCACACTTCCGGAGCTGCCGGATGCCAAAAAAGCGCGCTTCGTCAGTCAATACGGGCTGGGGGCCGACGTGGCCGCCCAGCTGACGGGCAACCGCGAAAGCGCCGATTATTTCGAGGCCTGCACCGGCTGTGGCGTGGATCCCAAGCAGGCCGCCAACTGGATCATGGGATCGCTCACCGCTCTGCTGCATACCCGGGACCTGCCCATCGATCAATCGCCCGTGTCGGCCGAGGACCTGGCCGGGCTGCTGAAACTCATCGAAAAGGGCACTATCAGCGGGAAAATCGCCAAGACCGTCTTCGAAAAAATGGCCACCGACGGCAAGCCGGCCGGACAGATCGTGGAAGAAGAGGGCCTGGTACAGGTCACCGACACGTCGGCCATCGAAAAGGCGGTGGACGAGGTGCTGGCTGCCAACCCCACACAGGTGGCCGATTATCGGGCCGGCAAAACCAAGATCCTGGGTTTTTTCGTGGGGCAGGTCATGAAAATCACCCGCGGCCGGGCCAACCCCCGCATGGTCAACGAGATTCTGCGCGCGCGGCTGAAGTAGGGAACAGGCACAAGGGGATGGGAAAAATATAGCATTTTCGCCAGGCCACGGACACTCGGAAAACTTGTGGTGTCCGTGCAGGCCTGTGGCCGATGTTACCAGGCTTAAAAGGGGGAAACCTTTGAAATCATTTTTTCGTCACACCAATCGTCTTTGGGGCCTGACGGCCATGCTGCTGGCACTGCTGGTCATCGTACCGCCGGCTTGGTCGGCCGAAGAAAAGGTGGCCATCGTGCCGTTTACGGTCAACGCCGAAAAGGATCTGTCGTTTCTTCAGCGCGGCATCGGCAACATGCTTAGTTCGCGGCTGGCACGGCCGGGCAAGGTGACCGTGATCGATGCAGCCACCGTGGCGAGCGAGGCGGGAACAGCCCCGCTCACCGACGCCACGGCCCGTGACCTGGGCCGGCGCCTGGGGGCCGACTATGTGCTCTATGGCAGCCTGACCGTGCTGGGCGGGTCCGTGAGCATCGACTCTCGCATGGTCAAGGTGGCCTCCGAGGCACCGGCGATGACCTTTTTCAGCCAGGCTGACGGCATGGACAAGGTGATTCCCAAAATCGATCTGCTGGCCGCTGAAATCAACCGCAGGGTCTTCGGGGTCGGAGCGGCACCGGCCGCAGCGCCGGCCGCTAAGGCCCCGGCAGTCGCCGCCGCGGGTGCCCAGGAGGGCCTCACCATGGGCACGCATCCCGAAAAGCTCCTGCAGCAGGAGGGCTTCGGGGGCAACACCAACGAGGGCGCCGCCACACCCTTCATCATGACCGGCGGCACCAGTTCCACCTATCGCGGCTTCTGGAAAAGCGCCAACTACAAGGTACTCTTCAATGGCCTGGCGCTGGGTGACGTGGACAACGACGGCCTGATCGAAACCGTGATCATCACGCCCGACGACGTCATCTGCTACCGCGGCCAGAACCGCAAGTTCTTCAAGGCCCACCAGCTGCCCAAGGCCGACGACAACGTGTTCATCGGCGTGGATGTGGCCGACATCAACGACAACGGCACACCCGAGATCTTCGTCACCAGCCTCAACCGGCAGCGCAACGTGCTGGTCTCAAGGGTCTACGAGTGGGATGGGAAGCAGTTCAAGGCCACCGTCACCGACGCCCACTGGTATTTCCGAGTGGCCGATCTGCCCGACCGGGGTCCCGTGCTCTTCGGGCAGAAGCGCGGCCGCGACGGCATCTTCGGTGGGGCGATCTACGAGATGGCCTGGCAAAACGGCGCGTACGTGCCCCAGACCCACCTCAAGCTCTCGGGCAGTATCAACCTGATGGGCTTTGCCGCCGGCGACGTGCGCAACGACGGCCACATCACCTACCTGGCTTTCGACGAGGCCGACCACATCCAGGTGATCAACGGGGCGGGAAAACGCCTGACCACCACCGGGGACATTTACGGCGGCAGCACCCTGTACTACCTGCGGCGCATCAACGACCCGGGGCAGGTGCAGAATATCCAGTATTTTCCCATGCGCCTGCTGGTGGCCGACATTACCGGCGACGGCGCCAACGAGGTGATCGTGGCCAAGAACGAGGAAATGGCGCACCGCAAGCTGGAGACCTTCCGGGTGTTCACCAAGACCGCCTTTCACTCCCTGGTGTGGGACGGACTGGGGCTGGCCTCCAACTGGCGTACGCGGGCCACCTCGGGCTTTATCCGCGATTTCGCCGTGGGCGACTTTGACAACGACGGCGCCAAGGAACTGGTGGCTGCCGTGGTCATCAGCGAAGGTTCCACGGCCATCACCAAACCCAAGTGCACCGTCATCGCTTACGAGCTTAAGCCAGCAAAAAAAAGTGAGAATAAACCAAATACGCAATAATACAAGAGGGGGCCAACGGGTCAAAGTCGGAGCCCTGTCTGCCTATTGACCGTTGCCCGTCCAGACAGCACATTGTCCACAGGCGTCATCAGGAGGCCCCAGCCACACCAATAATTAATGGTTTTGATCGCCATCTCCAGGCAGTCGCCGAGCAGGCCACAACTTTGGGATCGAAGCCCGCTTTATAGGCCTCACGGAACGCCGCCCCGAACCTGTCTTCTAACCGTCGATGAAACCGCATCGCAGCAATACCGCGCCGCGATTCCTGCACAAAAGCCCGTCCTGTGCATCTTTCATAGAGTATAGCGCGCGCCACTTAATGACAACAGCGATTGCGTAGCCATATCCGCACACGAAGCGCGGTATTCCGTAGCAGCTATTTTGGAAAACCCGGCAAGGTCCTGGACGAGGCCTACGGCGAGACTTACATAGATAAAAAAAAGCCCCTCGGAATAAATTCCAAGGGGCTTTTCTGTTTCAGCGAAACGTCAGATCATATTTCTAAATGGTATTAGAAGTTGATCTGCCATTTGGCACCAAAGTACCAGAAGCTTTCGCCGTCCTGGCCACTGGTCAGCTGGTCAATCTTGTAGTAACCAGCTTCAGGGACGATGAAGACGCCCTTGGCCAGCGTGAGAGGAGCCTGTGCATAGAAAGAGTACACGGTGGCATTGTCCACGAACAGGTCGTTGTCATAGGTGATATAGCTTCCGCCTGCTTCCAGGCTGACCATATCGTTGACCTTGAAACCCACCACACCGATGAAGCTCAGCGAGTTGGTGTCTTCGGTGTCGTAGCTCAGTCCGCCCGCGGCATCCTGGTTGTACGTAACAATGGCGCTGGCTGCATCGCTGGCGAGAAGACCGGTGTAGGCGTTGTCCTTCAGCGTAACGCCACCGAAATACCCGCTTGCGTTGGTCCAGATGCCGTAGTTGCCAATATTCTGTCCGTAGTAAGCGGCGCCCTTGATGTAGGCCGGGCCGAAGTTCACGCCACCACCACCGCCGAACACCCAGGAATCAACCGTGAAGTCGGTGCCGAAACCATTGGGGTTCTCGACGGTCCAGGTCTGGTAGCCGGCGACCACGTCAAAGAAAAACTGGTCGGCGCCATAATGATAAGCGGCTTCAATTTTCGGCAGGTACACATCCACGTCACCGGGGGCATCCAGCTCCGGGCTGTTGGGATCCGAACGGAACATGGCGCCCAGATTGCTGGCCTTGGTAATGTTGACAAGCGCGATTTTGAAACCGTCGATGGCAAACTGAATCATGCCATGGCGACCGTTATAAGCCTGGCCGGTGGACAGCTGGCCTTCATCCACACCGTAAACCTGGCCGGAATAGAAAATGTTGAGCGGGGTGTAAGTCTGGCCGACCAACAGGCTCCAGCTGGCGTTCTCGGGCTTCCAGGTCGCATACAGTTTTCTCAGGTTAATACCGGTACCATATTCAAAGTAACCGCTCACAGTACCGTGTTTCACCTTGGCGCCAATACGGGAGTTGCCCTGCAGCGTCCAGGTCAGCTCGGAATCGCTTTCATTCATATTGCCGTTGTCATGGGCATTATACAGTGCCGGAGCTTCGCCGTCCTGATACCATGTTGCCATACGGGCGCTACCATAAAAATCCCAGTCAGTAGCTGCCATGGCCGGAATGGCGGAAGCCACCAGGGCCAGAGCCGCAAAAATCACGAATAATTTTTTCATCTTCATTTTCCTCTTTGTCTGGGGTTAACACTTTACCTGATAATTTTGACTTCACCTGATAATTCTGTACTGCCAAACAACGAAAAGCGCTCCTCGTCACCTCCTTTCCTTAGTGGGCGTCACCCCCGTCGGGGCGCAACTTTCCCCACAACGGGACAATGCAGTTGCACTTTAATGAGCCCTGTTCGGGTTGTCAAGGGTTTTTTAAAGCACTCCTATAACTTTTTCAGGCGGCCGAAAGCCTTTTCGATCTCCCTGAGCGGCCGGCTGATATAGGTTGGTCGCCCGTGGGGGCAGTGCGCCGGATCACGGCAGCCGTCCAGGCGCTGCAGCAGGGCCCCGATTTGTGCCGGGGCCAGGCGCTGGTTGGCGCGGATGGCGCCGTGGCACGCCATGACCTTGAGACAGCCGTCCACCAGGCGGCCGGCTTCAGGCATCGCCCCCTCGGCGGCCATTCTTTCCGCCATCTCCCGCAGTACGGGGGCCAGATCGACACCGGTCAGCAGCTGGGGAACGGCGCGGATGACGAAAGTCGTGCCGCCGAAAGGTTCGATGTCGAGCCCGGCGCGGGACAGCTCCCGCAACAGCGGCTGCAGGAGGGCGGCTTCGGTGTGGTCCAGCTCAACCTTTTCGGGCAACGCCAGCATCTGGGCGGCGGGCCGTCGACGGCCGGCGCTGTCCCGCAGCTCCTCGTAGTAGATGCGTTCATGGGCGGCGTGCTGGTCGATGAGCACCAGCTGTCCGGGCGCTTCGCAGAGGATATAGGTGTCCTGGAACTGGCCGATGATGCGCAGCTCCGAAAAAAAACCACGGGGCCACAGGTCCGCCTGCCCGCCGGTCGCATCCGCCGGCGGCGCAGCCGGTACCGGCGCACCCGGCGGAGCCCCCCCATGTCCCGGCAGGGAGAAACCGTCCGGCGGCGGTGGCTTTTCCGCCTCCAGCGCCCCGCCCTCCCTGCCGCGTTGTCCGTAGACCGGCTCCGGGTCTGCCACGCGGGGTGCGTCCGTGTGCGGCGCGGAAGGTGCTCCGGGGGAAACAAAACGCGGCCTTTCCGCCCGGGATAGGGCTTCGGCCACTGTCTGCGCCACCAGTTCGTGGATATCGCGCTGGCGGGCGAAGCGCACCTGGTGCTTGGCCGGGTGCACATTGACGTCCACCTGGTCGAAGGGCACGCTTATAAAAAGGACGGCCACGGGATACTGCCCCTTCATCAGGCGTCCCCGAAACCCCTCGGACAGGGCGTGCTGCACGCTGCGGTCGTAAACGAAGCGTCCGTTGACGAACACGAATATCCCGCGGGAGGTGGCCCGGCTGACCCGCGAGGTGCAGACCCATCCGGAAAGAGACGCGCAGGGATTGCGGCCGGCGACAGGCACCAGATGAGGCCGCACATCACCGCCCAGCACGTCGGCCACGCGGCGTGCGCCGTCGTCCGCTGCCGGCCAGTCTTTGACGGTGCGGCCGTTGTGCACCAGGGTGAAGCGTGTGCCGGAGCGCGCCAGGGCCATCCGGCTGACGGTGTCGGCAATGTGCCCCATCTCGGTGTTGACGGTCTTGAGAAATTTGCGGCGGGCGGGGGTGTTGAAGAACAGCCGCTGCACGCTGATCATGGTGCCCGCCGGGGCGCCGGTGTCGCGCACATCGCGCAGCGTTCCGCCGTCCACCTGAATGCGGGTGCCCACGGCCGCCTCGGCCTCGCGGGTCAGCAGGGTGAAGCGCGACACCGAGGCGATGCTGGGCAGGGCTTCGCCGCGAAACCCCAGGGTGCGAATGGCAAACAGATCCCGGTCGCTGGCGATTTTGCTGGTGGCGTAACGTTCCAGGGACAGCAGCGCGTCGTCGCGGCTCATGCCGCAGCCGTTGTCGGACACCCGGATGAGACTGCGGCCGCCCTTTTCCACCTCAATGCGAATGCGGTCGCTGCCGGCGTCCAGGGCGTTTTCCACCAGTTCCTTGACCACCGAGGCCGGGCGTTCCACCACCTCGCCGGCGGCAATCTTGTTGGACACCACTTCGGGAAGTATCCGGATCCTGCCCATGCTATTTCGTGGACTTTCCTTCCGGGCCCTGGCTATAGAACCGCTGCAGAAATTCCATCTCCAGCGGGGAAAGATCGAAGCGCAGCCCGGCCTGTTCCAGGATCGTGGCAAGCGATTTCTGCGACGGGTATTCCAGTTGCTCCGCCACCCACTTCACCGCTTTGCGAATTTCCTCTCCCTGGGGCTGAATGTTGCTCATGGGACCTCCTTGCCGGTGTCTCGTCGCCACGATTGCCGCCGCAACGAAACAGTGAACGTTCATCATCCACTGTGCAACGTGGCGTCCTCGCCATCCGTTCGTTCTCCACCCGTCCCCGAAAAAAAAACGCCGGACACCCACTTTTCGGCAGGGCAGCTACCCGTCCAGGGGCGGTTTCTTCCCCTGCAGGTCGGCCGCCTGCTCGTAGCGGTGGGCCACCTGCAGCAGCACCTGCTCGCCGAAGTGCGGCGCGCTGAGCTGCAGGCCGATGGGCAGTCCGGCACTGGAAAAACCGCAGGGCACGGACAGCGCGGGGATGCCCGCCAGGTTGGCCGACAGGGTGAAAATGTCGGACAGGTACATGGTCAGGGGATCGTCGGCGATCTCCCCGAAAGCCGGGGCCGGGGTCGGCGCCACGGGCGACAGGATCACGTCGCAGGACTCGAAGGCGCGCGCGTAGTCCTCGCGGATCAGCGCACGCACCTGGGAAGCCTTGCGGTAATAGGCATCGTAGTACCCTGACGACAGGCAATAGGTACCGATGAGGATGCGCCGCTGCACCTCGGCCCCGAACCCGCGCGAACGCGTGCGGCGGTACATTTCCATCAGGTCTCCGCCGCCGGCGTCCCGGAAACCGTACTTGACGCCGTCGTAGCGGGCCAGGTTGGAACTGGCCTCAGAGGGGGCGATAACGTAATAGGCGGCCACGGCGTATTGCGCGTGCGGCAGACGGACCTCCCGGCAGCGGACGCCCAGGGATTCGATGGTCGCCACGGCACGCTGCACGGCGGCCGACACGTCGGGGTCCAGGCCCTCGCTGACCGAAAACTCGACCGGGATGCCCACCGTCACGTCCCCGAGTTCCCGGTCCAGCGCGACCTCGTAGTCCGGCACCGGTTCGGGGACCGAGGTGGAATCGCGCCGGTCGTGGCCGCTGATGACGCTCAGCAGCCGGGCACAGTCGCGGGTGCTCTTGCCCAGCGGACCGATCTGGTCCAGCGAGGATGCGAAGGCCACCAGGCCGAAGCGCGACACCCGGCCGTAAGTGGGCTTGAGGCCCACCACGCCGCAGTGCGAGGCCGGCTGCCGGATAGACCCGCCGGTGTCCGACCCCAGTGCGCCGAGGCACATGTCGGCCGCCACGGCAGCCGCCGAGCCGCCGCTGGAGCCGCCCGGCACATGCCCCCCGTTCCAGGGGTTGCGGGTCGGCTGCAGACCGGAGTTCTCGGTGGTCGAACCCATGGCGAACTCGTCCATGTTGGCCTTTCCCACCACTACGGCGCCGGCCTGCCGGAGCTTTTCGATCACGGTGGCGTCGTAAGGCGGGACGAAATTTTCCAGGATGCGCGAAGCGCAGGTGGTGGCCACACCCCGGGTGCAGATCAGGTCCTTGACGGCCAGTGGAATTCCTGTCAGGGGGCCGGCCTCGCCCCGGGAAAAGGCCTCGTCGGCCCGGCGCGCTGCGGCCAGCGCCTGGTCCGCGGCCACCGAGATATAGGCGCCAATCTCACCGTCCAGGGCCTCGATGCGCCCCAGCACGCTGCGGGTCAATTCTTCGGCCGACAGTTCGCGGGCCTGCAGCAGGTCGGAGGCTTCGGCGATAGTGAGCTGATAAGGCTGCATAACGGACTCCCTCTACCCCACAACCCGGGGGACCAGGAAACTGCGATCGTCTTTTTCGGGCGCGTTGGCCAGGGCCTCGGCGTTGTCCAGGTGCTCCCCCGGCTCGTCGGGCCGGAAGGCGTTCTTGAGGGAAATGGCGTGGCTCATGGGCTCCACTCCATCGGTGTCCACGCTCTCCAGGGTGGCGACGTATTCGAGGATCCTTCCGATCTGTCCCACGAAAGTCTCCACCGCCTCGTCGTCCAGTTCGAGGCGGGCCAGGTCGGCCACGTGCCGTATTTCCTCACGGGTGATTCTTGCGGTCATGTCTCTTTTCCCCCTCTGGGTGCCGACGCCTCGGCCCGGCACGGTTGACTCCGGGAAAATGGAAGATGCCGAGGCGCCGTTTTTATCGGTTTTCCCAGGGCAGAAACCCCGGGACCCGCCGCTGCGTTTTCAACCCCCTGGTTCCCGTCCGTCCCGCCCGGACAGGTTTGCAGCAAAATTCGGTCATTCGTGCTTCACTGCGACACGATCACCGCTTTCCACTTGTCCCGGCGCAGCCGCGCCTGCATGCCGGCGGCGGCCTGCCGGGAGCTGAAGCGCCCCACCCGCACACGGTACCAAATACCCTTGCCCGGTACCTTTCCGATGCGTGTGTAGGCAGGATAGCCTTTTCTCTTGAGGTCGCGCACCATGCGCTCGGCCAGCTGCGGGTTCTTCACCGACGCCACCTGGATGGTCAGCTGTTGCCGGACATGCGATGCTTTCGTTGCCGGGGGCGGTCCTGCCTTGACGACCTTGTGTGTAGCGGCCGGCTTTTTGGTGGTCACCCTCTTGGCAGTCTTGGGGGTATGCCGAACCGCTTTCTCGGCCGCGGCCTTCCGGCCGGCGGTCGTTCCGGAAGACGGCTTCCGGGCCGGCGCCGCCACCGGTGCGGCACTCTTGTGCGGCGTTTTTTTCACGGGCGCCGGCTTGAAATTCAGCCTGCTGCGCGAAGCGCGCAGGTCCTCGTAGAATTCCAGGTCGGTCGGGTCGATGCCTCCCGGGGTTTGTGTACCGCCGGCGAGCGATTCCTGCGGTGACTGCTCGCGCTTGAGCGCCGCCGCTTTCAGGGCCGCCAACTCCTTCTGCAGCTTCTGGATGTCAAAACGCACCGGCGCAGTTCCCCGGCCCACCAGCACGCCCAGCACGAACATCCACACCGCCAGCAGGAGGATGCCCGCCACGCGCAGCCACCGCTGCTTCGGCGCGGCCTGGGAGGCCGCAGCGTTCGAACCGGAGCGCTTTTTTACCTTGCTGCCTGAACCGGACTTTTTGGTGGTCATGAAAGCCGCCCCGGCAATTCACATCTTCTCGGGCGCCGACACGCCCAGCAGGGTCAACCCGTTGCGGATCACCTGCCGCACGGCCAGCACCAGGCACAGCCGGCCGCGCGACAGCCGGGCGTCGTCGGTGAGCACCCGGTGCTTGTTGTAGTATGCGTGAAAAAGCGACGCCAGATCCATGAGATAATAGGTCACGCGGTGCGGCTCCAACATCTCGGCGGCGGCGGCCACGGTCTCGGGGAAGCGGTCCATGGCCTTGATGAGCGCCATCTCCTCCGGAGCCGTTAGCAGGGCGGCCGCCTCTGCGTCCCAAGCGACGCCCGTCATGCCCTGTTCGCGCGCCTTGCGCAGAATGCTGGAGATGCGGGCGTGTACGTACTGCACGTAAAACACCGGGTTGTCGTTGGTTTTCTGCCGGGCCACCTCCAGGTCGAAATCCAGGGCGCTCTCGTGATGCCGCGACAGGAAGATAAAGCGGGCGGCGTCCCGCCCCACCTCGCGGATCACCGCCGCCAGAGTGTCGAACCGGCCGGCGCGGGTGGACATGGCCACCGGTTCCCCGCCGCGCAGCAGGTTCACCAGCTGCACCAGGATCACCCCGAAGCGCTCGCGCTCGATGCCGCCGGCCTCGATGGCGGCGGCCATGCGGGCGATGTAGCCGTGGTGGTCGGCGCCCCACACGTCGATGACACGGTCAAAGCCGCGCTGGAATTTCTCGCGGTGATAGGCAATATCCGAGGCGAAATAGGTGGTCTGCCCGTTGCTGCGCACCACCACGCGGTCCTTTTCATCGCCAAAGGCGCTGGTCTTGAACCACAGCGCCCCGTCTTTTTCGTATATCAGCCCCTTGTCCCTGAAAAAGGCGATGGCTTCGTCCACCTGCCCGCTGTCGTACAGACTCTGCTCGCTGAACCACTGGTCAAACGTAACCCCGAAATCGGCCAGGTCCCGGCGGATACCGGCCAGGATTTTTTCACAGGCGTAGCGGGCGCAGTGCGAAACGGCTTTTTCCTCGGGCCACTGCAGGATGGCTTCCCCCTCTGCGGCGGCGACCTCGGCGGCCAGTTCACGAATGTAGTCGCCCTGGTAGCAGGTTTCCGGAAAATCCACCTCGCGGCCAAAGTGCGCCAGCAGGCGCAGGTACACCGACTGCCCCAGGGTCCGAATCTGCCGGCCCGAGTCGTTGATGTAATACTCTCGCTGGACGTCGTAGCCGCAGGCCGCCAGGATGGAAGCCACTGCATCGCCGACGGCGGCACCGCGACCGTGCCCAACGTGCAACGGGCCGGTGGGGTTTGAGCTGACGAACTCGACCTGGATCCGGCGGCCGCGGCCCACGTCGCAGGATCCGAAAGTGTCACCCCGTTCGGCCACGTGCTGCAGCACCGGGTGCCAGGCCTCGGGGCGCAGAAAAAAGTTGATAAAACCGGGGCCGGCGATCTCCACGCGTTCGACCCCCGACTGCTGTCGACGCAGGTTCCCGGCCAGGATTTCGGCGATCTTGCGCGGCGCCATCTTCTGGCTGGAGGCCATCACCATGGCGGCGTTGGTCGAAAAGTCGCCGTGGGCCTCGGCGCGGGGTTCCTCCACTACGAAGGCGGGAACGTCGGAAGAAGGCAGCTGGCCGGACCGGCGGGCCTCGTCCAGCGCCTGGTGCACCATTTTTTCAATCTGCTCTTTGATCACGGGTAAAATCGCCTCCGGACCTACACTTTAAAAAGGAAAGTTACCACAGAGGCCCCGGAGATTACAGCGATTTTTTCAACCCGGTTTCCTGTGTTCCCCGGTGGCGCCATGTCGCCCGGCGGCTTCCGGGCTGCGGAAAAGTGAGCTGATTTATAGGGGCATTCGGGGGGTAAGTCAAGAACCATCGGGAGGCGGTGTGCGCCACGGGGGGCGGGTCAGCGGCGCAGGATCCAGAGAATCAGCGAAATGATCACGCTGACCAGGATCATGGTGGTGACAGGGATAAAGATTTTCAGGCCCGGGCGATCGATGACAATGTCGCCCGGCAACCGTCCCAGCGGCAATTTGGACAGAAAAGGCCACAGCAGTCCGGCGGCTACCAGCACAAGACCTATGGTGATCAAAACCTTCTGCATGGGAATCGCCTCCCGCAGGAGCCCTCGCACTATGCCCGGAACCGGGACCGCAAGGCAGGCGGCCCCGTGTTCCCCGCTTCAGCGGGTATGTTCGACGAACTGTCGAACCTTACCCGGCTCATGAAAAACCGGAGGGCGCTCCGCTGGCGCATTTTCCGATACTCGAGCCCCCCATGAAGCTCACACTGCTGACCATCTTCTTAACCTTTTCGCTCTTGCAGCAGGGGCAGGTAATTTTTTCCTTGTCCCCCGCGAAAACCAGCTTTTCAAACGTGTTGCCGCACTCTTCGCAGCTGTACTCATAAATAGGCATCGCTATAACTCCTCCTGTGCAGCGATATTCCGATCCGCCGTTCGGCGGATGAATTATTTGAAGGCGCTTCCCGGTTTGAGGCCCAGGGCGCTCAGAATCTTGGCCAGGGGGCAGAACCCCGTGAAAGCCGACTGCAGCAGATTGGCGCCTACGAATCCTGTAAACCACAGCCAGTAAGGACTGTGAAAAACCGACAGCAAAACGGTGACGAGGACGACAGCCCCCGCAAAGGCGATCACAGCACGATCGATGTTCATGAAAAACACCTCCTTGTGAAAAATCCCGGTCTGCGGGGAAAGCGCTCTCGGTGAACGCCACCCCCGCGGAAAATCGTTTCGCTTATCTTAGAGCCCCGGCTTCCAGAAAGGTTACAAAAGCTTCGCGGCCTGCCATCGGGCCTTCCCGGCTCGTGGACAAGCCGGATACCGCACTACTGCTCCAGGTCGTCGATCCAGGAGCTGTCTTCGATCCAGCGCTTTTTCAGGGCGCGCAGCTGTCCCGTACCCTTCAGGGAGCCGAGGAAATTCTGGGTCCAGTTGACGATCTGCGAATCATTGGGCGGCAGGGCGATGCCCAGCGGTTCGCGTGTCAGCGGTGCCACCGCGGCCACCAGTCCGGCATCTTTGTACTGCAGCACGGACACCAGGCAGGCCGCGTAGTCGGCGATCATGGCGTTGGCTTTGTCCTGGATGACCATCTCCACGGCCTTCTGGTAGTCGTCGACGGTGACCAGCGTGGCCTTGGGAATCAGTTTTTTCACAAACAGCGCACTGGTGGAACCCCTCAGGGCCACCAGCGTGGTGTCGGGATTGTTGATCTGTTCGGGATCCTTGACCTCGGCGATGGTCTTTTCCTTGGTCAGCAACCCCTTGCCGGTGACATCGTAAGGGCCTACGAAAGCGACTTTCAAGTTGCGCTTGCCGGTGATGGTGATGCTGCTGATGGCCACGTCGATCCGGCCGGCCTCCAGGGCGGGCAGCAACTGGTCGAAATCCATGGTCTTGATGTTCAGCTTGACCCCCATGGCGTTGGCCATCATGTTGGCCATGTCGATTTCGTAGCCGATCACCTTGCCTTCCCTGGTGGTCATGTTATACGGCGGCATGCTGGCGGCGGTTCCGATGGTCAGTTCGCCCTTCTGCACGATGCGATCCAGAGCCGTGGCGGCGGGTGCTTTGTCCGCAATGCTGTTGGTGGTGGCGCAGGCCGGAATAAAAGCTACGATCAGCAACACGGCCAGAAGGTTTCCAAGTTTCTTCATTATTCACTCCTCTAAGTGATCTGTGGATATCGGGGGCAGCCAATATACAAACCGGCCCTGCGGAACGCCCAGCGCCCCCCAACCGGCCGGGAAATCATCTAACGACGGGCGGTGCGCACAGGCGACCCCTCCCACCTCGAGACATTTCTAATTTAATACCGGATACCCGAATGTCCAGACAGGCATCCTGAAATCCGTTACCGGCACCGGCTGGAAAAGGGGCGCAGGCCGCGCCGTCGTCCAAGGAGGAGACCCACCTCCCCAAGATAGTCCCGCCGGGACGAAAAAGCGTTTTGCGAGGCGCGCAAAAGTGGTATGCTGCTTCACCGCTGAAACCGCTGCGACCTCACAGCATGGAAGCAATCGATGACGGAAGGCAACAACCTGCGTCGGGCCCTGGGCGCCATCTGCCGCGAGGATTTCGTGGATGCTCTGGCCGAGGTGCTCATGACCGCCCGGAAAAACGATGAGATCGACTACGCGGCCATCGCCCGCCGCGCCGGCGACCACACCCAGGACCTGCTCCTGTTCGCCTGGGAAGAAAAACTGCTGATTCCCCGCTTGTCGCTGCGCTGCGCCGAGTGGGACGACCGCATGATGATCCTGGCCCCGGGACAGACCTACGAAATGCCCAACATCGCCCGCTACCTGGTGACAGCGGCCCTGGAGACCGGCAGGTGGGACCCGCCGCTGGCCATTGCCGCCCTTTACCGCGACATGGGCGCGCCGGACTGGGAAAAGATGCCCGACCTCGTGCGGGACCTGGCCCGCGAGGCCGTCAACGGCACCCTGCGCGGCACCCAGATCGCCGCGGCCTGCGTCCGCAACGGCATCCGCGACAGCACCGGCGCCCTGATCGCCATCCTGAAGGGCGGTGGCATCATCAGCCCCAAGCTGGCGCCCATGGGGCCCGCGGGAAAAGCGCGCACTCCCATTTACGAATTCAACCCCAGCATACGCCCGCTCCACGGGCGCCCCCCAATCCCGCCGACATGACGCAAACCGACGCCCAATCGCCGCCCCCGGATCCCACCGCCCGTAAACGCCTGGAAACCGCCCTGCAGACGCACTTTGCCGGCAAAGAGGCCGGGCTTATGGCGCGGCTGCTGGACGCCGCCCTGCCGGCGGACACCATCGCTTACGAGAGCCTCGCCCTGCCCCCCGAGACCCGCGACGACACGCTGCTGGCGGCCTTCGAGGAACGGGCGCTGATTCCGGTCAGGTCCAGCCGCAGCGCCGCGTGGGAGGACCGCGTGCTGTCGCTGGCGCCCGGTGAGCGCTACTTCATGCCCGGTGTGGTGCGGTCCCTGCTGACATCCGCCCGGGAAAGGGGCCGCCTGGATCCCGAGGGTGCCGTGCGGCGGATCATCTCACGGGAAACCGCCACGCTGCCCGCCGCCGAACAGGCCGGACCGCTGGCCACCCTGGTGGCCGGCCTCCGGAAGCACGCCAGCGCCTACCGCGCCGAAGCCGGGCTGATGAAAGCCGTCGCGAGACACTGCGGGTTGACCCTGGATCTTCACGACGTCATTGACATCCTGGTGATCTGCGGCATTCTCAGTCCGTGCACCCACGGACCGGCGATCGCAGGCCTGTCCTGGTACGAGATCAACGCCTGCCTGTACTGGGGCCGGGGCGAGGCCCGTTGAGGAATTCCGAAGGCTTTCGGCGTACGCGGTCCGGGGGCCGTGGCAAGGTCATACAAATTTGTGTTTGCGCCCGGGGGGGGTTGTGGGGTAGATTAAAAAAGCAGTGCGGCTCCGCACAGCGGCGATTGGTTTTCCCACATAAAAATTTCAGCACAGGAGGAACCGCGAGGTGGCGATCAAACAGGCAGACCTGTTCTGGGGCCTCAACCAGAATTTCGTTTCCAAAATCATGGCAGTAGCGCAGCGGGAATCCCACAAAGACGGCGAAGTGCTTTTCTACGAAGGCGCCCCGCCCACCGATTTCTACATCCTCATCCAGGGCCAGGTGAAGCTGATCACCGGCGATGTGGGCGAGTCGGTCTACACCATCCGCCAGGTGGGCGAGACGTTCGGCTGGTCCAGCCTTATCGAGCGCGGTGAGTACTCGGCCACCGCCATCTGCAACGGCGAGACCACCCTGCTGCGCATGAACAGCGAAACCATTTCCCGGATTCTCAACGAGGACCCCGAAAACGGCCTTATCTTTTTCAAACGCCTGGCAGGCGCCCTGGGAAACCGCCTGCTGCGCTGCTACCAGCTGCTGGCCTCGCGGCCCTCGCGGGAACCCTCCCGCAACTGAATCAGCGGCGCTCGGCCATCAATTCGCGTACATTGCGCCGGTGGCGCCAGAAGATGAACCCGGCCGTCAGCAGGGTGCCGGCCAAAGGAACCGGTCCGGCACCGCAGGCGATCAGCATGCCGACGGCCAGGACCAGCACCAGCGCGAAGGAAGACAGGAAGGCCTTGCGCCACCGGGCGAAAACGGCGCCCCAGGCCGCGACGCCCGCCAGTGCCGCCCACGGGGAGAGCACCGCCCCGAATCCCAGGTAGTTGGCCACGCCTTTTCCGCCCCGCAGCCCGTGGAAACAGGGATAGGCGTTTCCCACGATGAGCGCCATCCCGATCCAGGGCACCCGGGAAAGCGGCAGAAGGTGCAGGGCCGCCAGGGAAACGGCCGCGGCGCGGCCCATGTCCAGCAGCAGCACCACGGCCGCCCACACGGGCCCGGCCTGACGGTAGACGTTGGAGGCGCCGGGGTTGCCGCTGAAGCGGCTGCGGGGGTCCTGCAGGCCCAGAAAACGGAAGAGCAGGATCGAAAAATTCACGGAACCGGCCACATAGGCCAGAATGATCATCAACGCAAAACGTGTCATCGTCTCTCCAAAAAAGGAAACCTTCGCCATGAAACACGACAGATCTTCAGAACTGTACACCGCCGCCCTGGACATTATTCCGGGGGGGGTCAACAGTCCCGTGAGAGCCTGCCGTTCGGTGGACAGTGACCCGCTGTTCATCCACAGCGCCCAGGGCTGCACCCTGACCGACGCCGACGGAAACGACTACATCGACTACATCGGGTCCTGGGGGCCCATGATCCTGGGCCACCGCCACCCGGCCGTCACCGAGGCCATCGGCCGGGTCCTGAAGCGCGGGACCAGCTTCGGCGCGCCCACGGACCTCGAGATCGAACTGGCGCGACTGGTGATCGAGGCCGTGCCATCGGTGGAAATGGTGCGTATGGTCAACTCCGGCACCGAGGCCACCATGAGCGCCATCCGCCTGGCACGCGGCGTCACCGGCCGCGACACCATCGTCAAATTCGACGGCTGCTACCACGGCCACGCCGACACCCTGCTGGTGGAGGCCGGCTCGGGGGTGGCCACCCTCAACATCCCCGGAAGCCCCGGTGTGCCGGCCTCCTTCGTGGCCGACACCCTCTCGCTGCCTTACAACGACATCGCCTGCGTGGAAAAGGTCATGGCCGAGCGGGGCGACAAAATCGCCTGCATTATCGTGGAGCCCGTGGCCGGCAACATGGGCCTGGTGCGACCGGTGGAGGGCTTCCTGGAGGCCCTGCGGTCGCTCACCGCACGCCACGGCAGCCTGCTGATCTTCGACGAGGTCATGACCGGGTTCCGGGTGGCCCACGGCGGTGCCCAGAGCCGCTACGGCATCGACCCGGACCTGACCTGCCTGGGAAAGGTCATCGGCGGCGGCCTGCCGGTGGGGGCTTACGGCGGAAAGCGCCGTTTCATGGAGCAGATCGCCCCCCAGGGCGGTGTTTACCAGGCCGGCACCCTCTCGGGAAACCCGCTGGCTATGGCCGCCGGCATCGCCACACTCCAGGAAATCGCCAGGCCGGGCTTCTACGAGGCCCTGGAGGAAAAAAGCGCCCGCCTGGCCGCCGGGCTTCAGCGGGCCGCCGACAACGCCGGTATTCCGGTAAGCATCGACCGGGAGGGTTCCATGATGGGCCTCTTCTTCACCGCCGGCCCGGTGCGCAGCTTCGAAGACGCCAAAACCAGTGACCTGGAGCGCTTCAGCACTTACTATAAAAAAATGCGCGAAGAGGGCATCTACCTGGCCCCGTCCCAGTTCGAGGCCCTCTTTGTGTCGGCGGCCCACGACGACGAGGCCATCGACCGCACCGTGACCGCCGCGGAGAAAGTCCTGTCCGAAATCGCCCGGGAAGCCTGACCCCTACGGCCGGCGCCGGAAGACCGGGGGCTTTACGCCCAGTCCGGCGTCAGCCGCCCCTCAACGCTGCGATAGGGCAGCCAGGCGAAAGCGAAGATCTCCACGGCGATGTCGGTGCTTTTGGCCCGCACCGGGATACGGTCCAGTTCCTCGGCGGCCGGGTCGAAGGTGAATTCCAGCTGGTTCAGCTCCTCCTGCAGCCGGGCCTCCAGATCGGCCATCTGCCGGCGCACGGCCTCGGCCGTCTCCCGCGCCCGGGCCACGTCCATCTTCTCTTTCTTCACGCGGCTGGCGGACTTCAGCGCCGACCCCATGCGCGAGGCCGACCGGGCACTGACCGCCTTGCGCCCCAGGAAAGCCCCCAGGATAGCGGTACCAAAGGAAATCACGGTGTCCACCTGCTTGGCCCGTGCCTGCTGCTCCTCACGGGCGATGGCCTGTTCGGCACGCATCAGGCGGTTCTTGAGGGTCTCGAAACGGCGGCCGTATTTCTGCCGCAGCTTGCCGGCTGCCAGGTCCTTCTTTTCACGCATGACCTGGGCCAGCCGCGCCCGGAACTGCCCCTCGGTTTCGCCCGGATCACTGGTGAGCTTGAAGCGCTTGCTGCGATACAGGGTCAAGGGCCGGTTCTGGCGCACCCAGCGCACCAGGTCTTTCTGCCACTTGCGGTAAGAGCCCTTTTTTCGGCCCGCGGCCGGCAGGTCGGCGTAGCGGGCGCCGGACAGCGGTTCCTTCTCCAAATCGGCCGCATCCAGGGTCATCTCGACAGCGGAGTCCCAGTCCAGGGCCACGGGACCGTCTTCGATATGGGCGACCAGGGCGAATTCCTCCTGGCTGTCGACGCCGTAACGGGCGCTGGCGTAGTGCACGCCCAGGCGCGCCACCACGCCGGGATAGTAGGTCAGCCCTTGGCCGGCGCCCGAGGCCCGCAGGAAATAGCAGTCCACCTCCCGCGGCGGCTGGGGCGGCTGCGCCCTGGCGGCGCCCGCCAGGGCGGAGGGTTCGGGCGCCGTCGCGGTCATGCCGCGCTTGCGTTCGGCCATGAGGGTCTTGATCTGCTCGCGGGTCAGCGGGCCGCGCAGGTAGGAGAGCGCCCAGCGGGTCTGGAAAACCACCGGTTCGTTTTCGTGGACATTGTGCATCAGGAACACACGGCTGCCCAGGCCGGCGATCATCTGCTGCATGCCGCCGCGGTCGAAGCGCCCCCCGGCCGAAGCGCCCTCCAGCCCGGTGAGCAGCCGCTGGGCGTCGCGCTCGGTCTGCAACCTCCCGACGAACCAGGTGCCCGTGTTGGACAGTCCCTTGTAGTCCAGGTCCACGGGGTTCTGGGTGCACAGCACCACCCCCAGCCCGTACGCGCGGGCCTGCTTTAGCAGCGTCAGCAGGGGCGCCTTGGAAGGCGGGTTCTTGACCGGCGGGAAGTAGCCGAAGATCTCGTCCATGTACAGGATGGCCCGCAGACTTGCGGTGCCGGACTGGGTGCGCATCCAGGCCAGGACCTCGTTTAGCAGCAGCGAGACAAAGAACATGCGCTGCTCGTCGGACAGGTGCCCGATGGAGAAGATCGAGGCCCGCGGCTTTCCCTGTTCGGTGAACAGCAGCCGGCCGGCATCCAGCGGTTCCCCCTGCAGCCAGGCCTCGAAACCCGGTGAGGCCAGCAGGTTGTTCAGTCGCATGGCCAGCGCCAGCCGGTCCCCGGCCGGGTAGAAATCCTCCAGGTCCATGATGCCGATGCGTTCGAATCCGGGCTTCTGGATGCCGCGGATCAGCCCGGCCAGGTCCAGCGAGCGGCCCTGGCGCCAGGCGTCCTCGAAGAGCTTGGCAATCAGGATGTGCTCGCGGCTGGTGATGGGATCGGCCTCGATGCCCAGCAGCGCCAGCAGGCTGACGGTGGTGGTCTGGATGCGTTCGCGCAGCAGGTCGCCGTCTTCCAGCAGGGCCGGCGGCGGGGCGGCAAACGATCGCAGCACATTGATGGGCAGGCCGGCGGAGCTGCCGGGAGTGTAAACGGAGAAATCGGCGGCCTGCTGCAGGCGGGCGATGCGCTCGGGGGCCTGCCCCCAGCTGGCGAGCCCCTTTTTCCACAGTCTCGCCTGGTGGGCCGCGAACTGCGCAGGAGTCATGCCCTTGGCCAGGGCCTCCTGCTCGTTGATCCAGGGGAGGAAGTCCTCAGGCCTCAGTTCAGGAAACCCCAGCAGCAGCGACGGCAGGTCACCCTTGGGGTCGATGGCAATGACCGGGATGTTGTCGATCAGGGCCTCTTCCAGCAGGCCGATGCCCAGGCCGGTCTTGCCGCTGCCGGTCATGCCCACGATCACGGCGTGGGTGGTCAGATCCTTGGCGTCGTAAAGCACCAGATCATCGCACAGCTGGCCCACGGCGGTGTCATATCGTTTTCCCAGATAAAAAGTGCCCAGTTTCTCGTAGTTTTCCATTTACCTCTCCTGTGGTTCGGATGCCGTGACAATTCCCGCTTTGCGGCGGGCGCTTCAGTCGTCTCCTCCTTCCCGGAAAGCCGTCAGGATTGCCGGCAGGGCCCGTCCGCTGGACTGTCGGATGAAGGCTCCCCGGCGGCTTTTCTCCGCCAGTTGCGAGAAGGGGTTGGGCTCGATGTTGACGTCGATGATGGTGCCGCCGCGGCGGCTCACCGTCCAGGCCACCTGGATGGGCAGGTTGGTGGCCCCGGAGGTGCCCACCACGATGAGCAGGTCGGTGTGTCCGGCCACGGCCAGCGAACTGTGAAACCGGTAGAAATCCTCGTCGTAGGTCTCGTCGAACCACAGCACGTGGGGCCGCGTGCGTTCGCCGCAGTCCGGGCAGCGCAGCAGGTCTGCCGCTTCTTCCGGCAGTTTATCGTCCCGCGAGCGGACCTCCAGCCCGTCGGGAATAGGGTAAACCCGGCGCGAGCACTCCGCGGCGCAGCGCATAAAAAACACGTTGCCGTGGATCTGAAAGGTCCGTTGGGGGTTGCTGCCGGCGCGCAGGTGCAGGCCGTCGACGTTCTGGGTGATAAGGATGAAACGGTCCTCGAAGAGCCGCTCCATGTCCACCAGGGCGCGGTGCCCGTCGTTGGGCCGGGCCGCACCGCACACGTGCCGGCGGTACAGGTACCAGCGCCAGACCTCCAGGGGTTTGCGGCGGAACATGGCCCAGGTGGCCATCTCCTGGGGGTGGTATTCACGGGACCCCACGGTCCAGTACCCTTCCGGCCCCCGGAAAGTGGGAATGCCGCTTTCGGCCGAAATGCCGGCGCCGGTCAGCACGGTCAGACGCCCCCGGCCGGCGGCAAAGTCCTGCAGCATCCGTCGGGTCTCGCCGTCCAGTTCAAACCCGCTCATGGTTCACGTTGCCCCCTGTCCTTTCCGCTGCCAGCGCTTGCCGACTTTTCCGCCCTGTCCCATCCGTGCCGGAAATCAGGTTTTGTAAAAACTCCCCGATGGTGGTAAAAAAGCAGTCCGGCAACCGCCTTCAGCAACCAGGAAAACGGCTGAAAAAGCGCACGATTGTTTCACCAGCCGGTTGGACTATGCCGATACACGGTTCTTTTTTTTCACCTGATCCTTTTTAATGAAAACCCGGGAGAAATAGCAAGTGCCGAATATGGAAAACAACCGCATTGCCGCGGACGTGCAGCGCATCCACCTGATTGCCGTCTGCGGCACGGGCATGGCGGCCCTGGCGGCCGCCCTGAAAGACCTGGGCTTCGATGTCAGCGGCTCCGACCGCAACGTTTACCCGCCCATGAGCACATTCCTGGCCGAAAAGGGCATCCCGATCCACGACGGCTACCGGCCGGAGAACCTGGCGCCGCCCCCGGACCTGGTGGTGGTGGGCAACGCTGTCAGCCGGGACAACCCCGAGGTGCAGCACATGATCGCCGCCGGGCTGCGTTTCTGCTCCATGCCCCAGGCCGTCAATCACTTCCTGCTGGCGGACCGCAAGCCCATCGTGATCACGGGCACCCACGGCAAGACCACCACCGCCGCGCTCATGAGCTGGATGCTGCACACCGCGGAGCTGGACCCGGGGTTTTTCATCGGGGGCATCCTGCGCGACTTCGGCAGCAACTATCGCCTGGGCGGCGGCCCGTTCATGGTGCTCGAGGGCGACGAGTACGACACCGCCTTTTTCGACAAGGGCCCCAAGTTTCTGCACTACCGCCCTGCCATCGCTGTGCTCACCAGCATCGAATTCGATCACGCCGACATTTTCCGCGACCTGAACCACATCCGCAGCGCTTTCGACGCTTTTTTGCGCAAAATACCCTCCGAGAGCCTGTTGCTGGCCTATGACGAAGACCCCGATGTGGCCGACCTCATCGCCGGGCGCCCTTTCCGCATTCAGACCTGCGGCGGCCACCCGGGGGCCATCTGGCGGCTTTCCGGGGCCGCCGTCGAGCCGCCGTGGACCACCTTCGAGGTGGCCCGCCGGGGCCGTCCCTACGCCGCTTTTCGAACGCGCATGATGGGCCGGCACAATCTGAGAAATGCCCTTTCCGTCATCGCCGCGGCCCACGACATCGGTGTGCCGCTGGCGGCGGTGCAGCGGGCGCTGGAGACCTTCGGCGGCGTGCGGCGGCGCCAGGAGGTCCGCGGTGTGCGGCGCGGTGTGACGGTCATCGACGACTTCGCCCACCACCCCACGGCTGTGCGCGAAACGATCAAGGCGGTCAAACCCTTCGCCGGCGGCGGACGCCTGATCGCGGTTTTCGAGCCGCGCACCAACACCAGCATGCGCGCCGTGTTCCAGGACGTTTATCCCGATTCCTTCGACGCCGCCGACCTGGTGTGCGTGCGTCGCCCCCCCCTGCTCAAAAAAATTCCGGAGGGCCAGCGCTTCTCCTCCCAACAACTGGTCGAAGACCTAAAGAAAAGGGGCAAAGCCGCCGATTACTTTACAGACACCGACGGTATCATCGCCTTCCTGTCAAAAGAGGCAATGGCCGGGGATGTGATTCTGGTCATGTCCAACGGTGGCTTCGACAACATTCACGCGCGCCTGCTGGAGCGACTCTGAGCAGGCCTGCAAGATAATCGGGCGTCACTTTAAAGGGAAAATCTTCTATGGAAACGGCCAGCGTCACAGCACCCATCAAAGTCTACGCAGACGCGGAACTGCAGGCGGCGATCACGTGCCCCTTCTGCGGTTTCAGCAAGCAGGTGGATGTTTCTTCCTACCGCAACAGCAGCAAGCGTTTGAAAGCCACCTGCAAATGCGGCCAGACCTTTCGCTTCGACCTGGAATTCCGCGGCTTTTTCCGCAAAAGCGTCAACCTGCCGGGCGTCTATACCAACCTGGTAAACGGCTCCCACGGTAAAATCACGGTGGAAAACCTGTCCCTCAAAGGCGTGGGTTTCACCTGCAACGGCCCCATGCTCATCAAGGAGGGCGATTCGGTGGAAGTCAGCTTCCGGCTGGACGATGCCCAAGCCACCCGCATCGTCAAACGCATCCAGGTCCGCACTGTGGACGAGCCATATGTGGGCGGTGAGTTCTGCGAACATGAACGGCACAGCGCCGACCTGGGCTTCTACCTGCGCCAATAGCACCCTGCACCCTACTGCCCGATCCCGTAACGATTGATCTTGTTGAGCAGCCCCTGGCG
Organism: Desulfobacteraceae bacterium; assembly: GCA_027061725.1. Lineage (GTDB taxonomy): Bacteria > Desulfobacterota > Desulfobacteria > Desulfobacterales > JALSRD01 > JALSRD01. The sequence continues at coordinate 7,750 of JAMOVG010000233.1, read as the reverse complement.
AGTCAGGCCCAGGATGGCGGCCGCCCGTGACCGGTTGCCCCCGGTCCGGCGCAGGGCGTCGCGGATCATGCGGATCTCGACGCTCTCGGTGGCCTCCTTGAGCGTGCGGGCGACGCCCTGCTCTTTGCCGCCCCCCTCCCGGCGTAATTTGTCGGAAAGGAACGCCTCTGCGATCACCGGTTCCCCGGCGGCCAGCGCCATGGCCCGCTGGATCTCGTTTTCCAACTCACGGATATTGCCGGGCCAGTCGAAGCCCAGCAGCAGGTCCATGGCCGCCGGCGCAAGGCGCGGCACGGGCACCTTCAGCTTCTCCGCCGTTTTGCGCAGCAGGTGGGTGACCAGCAGCGGGATATCTTCCCTGCGTTCGCGCAAGGGCGGCAGCACGATGGGAAACACGTTGATGCGGTAAAACAGGTCCTCGCGAAAAGTTCCTTTCTTCACTTCTGCCATCAAATCGCGGTTGGTGGAGGCCAGCACGCGGACATCCACCTGGATGGGGCGATGGCCGCCCACCCGCCGGATCTCACCTTCCTGGAGCACCCGCAGCAGCTTGGCCTGCATGGAGGGCGATGTCTCGCTGATCTCGTCCAGAAACACGGTCCCCCCGTCGGCCACCTCGAACAGCCCCTTCTTGTCGCTCACGGCGCCGGTAAAGGCCCCGCGTTCATGGCCGAAAAGCTCGCTCTCCAGGAGGCTCTCAGACAGCGCCGCACAGTTCTCGGCCACAAAGGGGCGGTCCTTGAGCGGCCCGCTGTAGTGGATTACCTTGGCGACCAGCTCCTTGCCGGTGCCGGTCTCGCCCTGGATGAGCACCGTCATGGTGGTGGGGATGACGCGGTCGAGCAGAGAGAAGACCTTTTGCATGGGTGCGCTGGCACCGATGATGCCCTGCAGGTTGAAACGCTCCTGTACCTCCCCCCGAAGCCGGCGGTTTTCAACCTCCAGGGAACTGGCGTAGGCCTTGAGGTCGCCGTAGAGACGCGCGTTTTCGATGGCGATGGCGATGGTTCCGGAAAGGCTCTCCAGCAGCCGGGTCTCTTTCTCGGTGAAGCGCCCCCGGATCTTGTTGAGGGCGTACAGCACGCCGATGGTGCCCCTGCGCGAACGCAGCGGCACACAGATCATGGAGCGCGTACGGAAATCCTGCTGAACGTCCATTTCCCGGTAAAGGCGCTCGTCGTTGTCGGCATCGTGGATCACCGCGGAGCGGTTTTCGCGCAGCACCCAGCCGGCCACGCCCAGGTGGTCGGGAAAGTGCATCTTCTCCATGGTGGGGTGGGATCGCCCCCCGGCCTCTTCCACCGTGCGGATGAAGTAAAACTCTTTTTTGCGGGGATCGTGCAGCGCGATGGAGGCGCCCTCGATGCTGAAAACAGCCCGGATCTTCTCCAGGATATGCTGCAGCATCTCATTCAGATCGCAGATGGCATGAATCGACGTGGATACGTCGAAAAAGAGGTCCAGGTCCGCCTGCCTGTCGCCGCTGGTGCCCATAATGCCCCCCGGCTGTCACAAAAGGGTTGCGCCAAATTATTTTCCGGTACGACTATAGCCCGGCCGCGCCGACCTGTCAACTTTGTTTACATGCCCGTCTATCCCTGTCTACATACTTGATGATCGGAGACTCGGGAATTCGTCCCGACCCCGCCTCCCCCGAAACAACACTGCCATTTTTTCTTTTGTATTTTCATTAGGTTATTTTCGAATACGCTTTAATTCAGATTCTTTCCCCGGTTTTGGTATGCCTTTTGCGGTGACCCATGAACAGACGTTTCGCCAACGCCCCCGTTCGTTTCCCATCACCGCAAATAGGAGGGCACGATCATGAAGAGACCATGCATCTTTTTCCTGGCCATGGTCGTGGTGCTGATGACGGTCGGAATTTCGCCCCCTGTGGCCGGGGCGGACGGGGATGAGACGCTGCGGGCCTATTACCGGCATTGCATCGACACCTGCATCCGAAAACTCGACAACAAGGCCCGTTACATCGACTCCGGCAGCGCGGTCCTGCAGCGCGAAGCCCTGCGGGCGGCCATGAAAAAAGTGTTCTTCAGGCAGTACCGCGAACCGCTGGTCGACCGGATGGTCCGGGACCGCGTGGCCCGCAAGCCCTACAAGGTAGAATACTACCTGGACCGCCAATTCTACCGGGTGATTCATCCCCGCCTGGCCCTGAGATGACGGCCGATCGCAGGCTAGGCCGTGTCTCGTGGACACGAGCTGACCGTCCGCCGCGCTGCCGCCCGGCAACCTACCGGCGGCCGGCCCCCGGAAACCGGCGCTCTCCTCCCCGGCGAAGACTTCCGCCGGTGCCGGTTTCCGGGGCATACCGCCGAGCCTGCCCCGCGGCCCCGAACCAGCAAGGAGTTCATAATGGAAAACCAACTGATCACGGCTCTACCGCAAAACGACATCGCTATGCCAGATTTCGCTCTCTTCACCGAACGCCGGAAAGATGAACGCTACAGGCTGCAGAACGCGGTTTTCCTGCTGACGCGTCCCTCGGTGGTCAAAACAGCCACCATCCGCAACATCAGCATGGGCGGCCTCACCTACCGCTGCGCCCGCAGCGAGAATCCGCCCACCGGCGACTTCTCGATCGACCTGTTGACCGCGGACCTCAATCACTGTTTCCGCCTTGAAAATCTGCCCGTCACAAGCGCCGGCGATCCGGTGCCGGTCAGCATCCGCATCAACGCCCCGGTCGGCCAGCGCTCGCTGCTGCTGATGGACTGCCGGCTCCGGTTCAGGCAACTGCTTCCCTACCAGCGGGAACGGCTGAAATTTCTGATCCGCAACTACGCCCTGGACCTGGCCTGACACCCTTCCACCGGCGGTTTCCATGCCGCAGGTTTCACCGCAGGCGCTGGCCCACGGCAGCAGAGAGGGACACCATCCCGGTTACCGCCCCGCTGCCGTGCGCCTGCGGCATACGCATCCCCCCGATTCCCTGTGCACCGCCGTGCCGCCCGCTCTTCCGGCTCGTTGAAAACCATTGACGCCGGCACCGGCCTGTGCCTAATCTCGGCTGCTTTTTCCAGGGATCAATGACATGGTCGACTCACCCAAAGCAGCCATTCTCCAGCAGCTCAGAAGCACGCCCGGCCTCTGCGGGGAAGCCATCGGCCGGCGAACGGGCCTTTCCACCACCGAGGTCGCGGCCCACATTCGGGAACTCCGGGCGCTAGGCTACCACATTTCGACCGACGCCGGCGGCTACCGGCTGCAGGCTTCGCCCGACACGCCCTTCCCGTGGGAGTTCGGCCCCCGCGAAGCGCTGATCCATCACTACGCCGAACTGGACTCCACCATGACCACGGCCCGCAGGCTGGCCCGTGAAGGCTGCCCGCCCTTTTCGGTGGTAATTGCCGAACAACAGACCCGCGGCCGCGGACGGCTCGACCGCCGCTGGCGCTCCGACCCGGGCGGCCTGTACTTCACGGTCGTGCTGCGGCCGGAAATCACGCCGACACTGGCGGCACGCGTCAATCTGTACACCTGCCTGGTGCTGGTGGAGACCCTGGCGGAAAAACTGGGGATCGCAGCGGCGGTCAAGTGGCCCAACGACATCCTGGTGGACAACCGCAAACTGGCCGGCATGCTGGCTGAGATGGAAACCGACGCAGATCGGCTGAAGTTCATCAACATCGGGCTGGGGGTCAACGTCAACAACGACCCGTCTAAACTGGAACCCCGCGCACTCAGCCTCAGGGCGCTGCTGGGCCGCAGGGTGAACCGCCGGGCGCTGCTGGCCGCCTTCCTGGATCGCCTCCAGGCCGGCTTTGCTGAGGCCGCCGGTGAGGGGGTCATCTCCCGCTGGAAGACCTGCAGCGCCACCCTTCACCGCCGCGTCGAGATCGTCACCCGCACCGGCGTGGTGCGCGGCCGGGCCGTGGATATGGATCCCACCGGCGCACTGGTGGTGCAGCGCGATGACGGCGCCACCGTGGCCGTCACCCACGGCGACTGCTTTCACCAAGCCGGCGGGCCGCCCTGACGGTCCGGCAGCCCCGCACACCGCCATGAAAACCTCCGCGCCTGCACCCGGCACCCTGCGCAAGGCCTTGGCGGCCCTGCTGCTGGCCATCCTGGCCGCTGCTGCCGCCCGCATCCCCTTCCCCCTGTCCGGCATCCCGGTAGCCCTGGAAAACGGATTCGTTATTCTGGCCGGGCTTGTGCTGGGCCCCGGGTGGGGTCTGGCCAGCGTGGGGATCTACCTGTTGGCCGGGTTGCTGGGCCTGCCGGTGCTGCCCGGCGGTGCGGCCGGTTTTTACTGCCTGCTGGGAGCCTCGGGCGGATACTTGCTGGGATTTCTCCCGGCGGTGGTGGTTACGGGACTGATCAGTGAGCGGGGGCGGCATCGGCGGACATGGGACGTGCTGGCGGCGGTGTGCGGCTGCGCCGTGATCTATGTGCCGGGGGTGGTGTGGCTCAAGCTGATCTCGCGCCTGCCGTGGCGAGCGGCCCTGTCCGTAGGCGTTCGGCCTTTCCTAGCGGCCGACGCCCTCAAGGTCGTGTTGGCCGTTGCCGTCTCCGCCGCGTGGCGGCCGCTCATGTCCCCCCGCCGCCCATCCACTGCGCGGGCCAAATAGCCGCCGGCATTCAGCTCCTGCGCACGACGATATCGAGCAGTGTGGCGGCCGCCGAGGACGAGAGCCCGAAGCCGCCGATCTCCCGTTTCAGCCTTTCCAGATCCCCCTCTCCGCCCAGGTACGCGTTGACGCGCGTGGCGGCCGTGGAGTCAATCAGGTCACGCGTCCGCGGGTACATGCGCTGGAACTCGCGCAACGCGAAAGCGTGCTGCCGGAGGTGGTATTTCTGGTGATAGTCCTCGGCCAGGTAAAACGCAGCGGCAGGCAGGACGGCGGTGGTCACCTTTCGCCCGCTGGCGGCGCCCTGCCGCCTCCGTGAAGCCCGCGCCTGGGCCAGTTGGTCCGGGCCGTGGCAGAATACCGCCGCCATGTACTGGCGCGACCGCACGCGGGCGAAGGGGTTGTGGCTGCGCCAGAAAACATCCAGCAACCGGCCGTAGGAGACCCGCGACGGGTCGAAGTCCAACTGCACGCTCTCGGTGTGGTCGCCCAGGTGATGGTAGGTGGGGTCCTTCCGCTTGCCGCCGGTGTACCCTACGCGGGTACGAACAACGCCTTCGATGATCCCGAACCGGGATTCGGATCCCCAGAATCAGCCCATGGCGAAGGTGGCGGTCTCGGTGACCGACGGCGCGGCCCGATCGACGGCCGGCAGGGCCGCCCGGCCGGCCCCCAGAGCCGGGGAGCGCCCGAAAAAGGGCAGCGCCAAGCCGGCAGCCACCTTCAGCAGAAAACGACGCCGGCTTATGGGACGCTGCTGCCGGCGTACGGGGCAGACAGGTTTCGGTAGTGATATAACGGTCATGGGACCTCTCTTTGCGGGCAACCCTATCAGGGACGTTTTTTCCATAAACCATAGGCACGGTACGGCAAAAAACAAGGCCGGCCCCGGTTCCGGCTGCCCGGGACCGAATTGACACCCTTTGCCGGCTGTAGTAGTCTCTCCCCGACTTTTCATCACAGACCGATGGGCCTGGAGCCCTTGATAGGAGACGCACCGTGAAAGTCGTCATCATCGGCGCTGGCGAGGTGGGATACAACGTGGCCAGCCGCTTTTCCTATGAAAACATGGAAGTGGTGGTCATCGACATCGACGCCAAAGCCCTGCGCAACGTTTCCGACACCATCGACGTGCAGGTGTTGGCCGGTTCGGGTGCCAGCCCCCAGGTCTTGGAAGAGGCCGGCATTCGGGATGCCGACATGCTCATGGCCGTCACCAACAGCGACGAGGTCAACTTGGTGGCCTGCCTGGCGGCTTCGTTCATCGCACCTACCATCAAGAAACTGGCGCGCATCCGCAACGCCGATTTCGACCACTACCACGGCGAACTGCGCGAAAAACCGCCCTACATCGACACCATCATCAACCCGGATATCGAAGTCGTCAAGACCATCGACCGTCTCATGAGTGTGCCCGACGCCATCGACGTGGCCGAATTTGCCGGCGGTCGCATCAAACTGGTGGGCGTCCGCCTGGACCAAAATGCCCGCCTGGCCGGTTCGCGCCTGGTGGACTTCTCCAGTTCCACCGGCAAGCCGGTGCCCCTGGTGGCGGCCATCGTGCGCAAGGATGAACTGATCATTCCCAGCGGCAAGACCCGTCTGGAGGCCGGTGACCTGGTCTACTTTGTGAGCAAGGAGGACAACCTCGGCGACGCCCTCAAGGAATTCGACAAGCAGGCCGAAGATATCCGGCGCGTGATGATCGTGGGCGGCGGCCGGCTAGGCCTCCGGCTGGCCCGGCTGCTAGAGGAAAAGGACATCTACACCAAGATTCTGGAGAAAAACCCCGAGCGCTGCGAGGATCTGGCCGACTTGCTGGACCGGGCCGTAATCCTCAACGGCGATGGAGCCGACCAGGGGCTGCTCAACGAAGAGAACATCGAGGAGATGGACGCGGTCATCACCCTGACCAACGACGACGAAACCAACATCCTGGTGTCCCTGCTGGCCCGCGAGATGGGGGTTACCAAGACCATCACCAAGGTCAGCCGGCCCAGCTATTTTCCACTGATGATGAGTATCGGCATCGAACAGGTGGTCAGCCCCCGGCAGTCGGCGGTCAACACCATCCTACAGCACATCCGGCGCGGCAAGGTGCTATCGGCCATCTCCATCCGAAGCGAAAAGGCCGAAGTTCTGGAAGCCGTGGTGCCCGCCAGTTCCCGCATCGCGGGCAGGCCGCTCAAGAAGATTTCCTTTCCCCGGGGCGCCCTGGTCGTGGGCATCAAACGCGGCGAACAGGTGCTGATCCCCTCCGGTGAGAGCACCATCGAGGCCGAAGACCAGATCATCGTTTTCGCCACCCGGGAAACGGTCCCCAAGATCGAAAAAATCCTGTCCATCAAGCTGGAGTTTCATTAATGCGCTGGAACACCATCCTTGGCATTCTGGGCAGGCTATTGCTCTTTTTCGGTCTGACTATGTGCGTTCCCCTGGTTTTCGCGCTTTATTATCAGGAAGCCTGCATCAGCGCCCTGCTGCAGTCGCTGGGTCTCACGGTACTTACCGGCGGCATGTTGATTTTAGTGTTCCGCGACGCCGAAAAACGCGCCATCAGCCAGCGCGAAGGCATGGCCATCGTCACCCTGGGCTGGACGCTGGTGGGGATCTTCGGCGCCCTGCCTTTCTATTTGGACGGCGAGATTCCCCTGTTCGTGGACGCCTTTTTCGAGTCCGTTTCGGGCTTCACCACCACCGGAGCCTCCATCCTGACCGACATTGAGGCCATGTCCAAGTCACTGCTGTTCTGGCGCAGCTTCATCCAGTGGCTCGGCGGCATGGGCATCATCGTGCTGTCGGTGGCCATCCTGCCGTTTCTGGGCGTGGGCGGCATGCAGCTCTACAAGGCCGAGGTGCCCAGCCCGGTCCCGGACAAGCTCAAACCGCGGGTGCGCGACACGGCCATGATCTTGTGGAAAGTGTATGCCCTGATATCCCTGGCGGAGATTTTTTTCCTGATGATCGGCGGCATGACGTTCTTCGATGCCCTGTGCCACACCTTCACCACCATGCCCACGGGCGGCTTCTCGACCAGAAATACCTCGGTGGCTCACTACAACAGCCTGTACTTCGACATGGTCATCCTGGTCTTCATGCTGCTGGCGGGCATCAATTTTTCCCTGCATTTCCAGTTTCTGCGGGGGAAAACGCTGATT
>JAMOVG010000232.1 GCA_027061725.1 Desulfobacteraceae bacterium | reverse complement strand
GCTGGACAAGACCTTTCCCACCAACGACTGTGCCATGTGAATCATCTCGCCCATACTGGTCGAGGTCGGCCGGCACATGAATATCGAACTGATCACGTACTCGGACCTGGAATCCGTGGAGGGTTCTCCGGGGCATTTCAAAGTGAAAATCCGCAAGCGCGCCCGCAGCATCATCGAGGACCGCTGCACGGGCTGTGGTGCCTGCGTGGAGGCGTGTCCCGTGGTGCAGGAGCCGCTGGCGGCCGCCGAGTAGCCTCGCCGGGCAGCTCCGTCCATTTTACCTGTGTCTGATCATCGGGAGAGCGATCCATGAGTGTTGCACAAACCGCTGAAACGGAAGCCATCGATTACAGTGAACTGAACCGCATCATCGAAGAGGACTACGGCAACGATCAGGAAAACCTGATCATGATCCTGCAGGCCATCCAGCGCAAGTACAATTACCTGCCCGGGGCGGCGCTCAACTACCTGTCCACCAAGATCGGCATTCCCCTCAGCCGTATTTACGAAGTCGCCACTTTCTACAGCACCTTCAGCCTCCAGCCGCGGGGCCGCAACATCATCTCCATCTGCCTGGGGACGGCCTGTCACGTGCGCGGCGCCGAGCGCGTCAAGGAGCGCATCACGGAGAACCTGCACATCGCCGACGGGGAGACCAGCGAGGACATGCGATTCACCCTCGAGTCGGTGCGCTGCATCGGCTGCTGCAGCCTGGGTCCGGTGGTCAAGATCAACGAGGATACCTACGGCCGCATCGCTCCCGACGAAGTGGACAAGATTCTGGACCAATACGAATAACCGACGAGACGAGGCACAGACCATGAAAATCCAGTCTGTAAAGGACCTAGAGCAGATCAGCCAGCTGTACGGCAAGAAACTGTACGCCCCCGAGGGGATCAAGGTTAACGTGGGCATGGCCTCCTGCGGCATCGCCGCCGGCGCCCAGGCCGCCTATGACAAGGCCCTGGAAGCCTACCCCGACGGCAAGGGGGTCGCGATCTGCCAGACCGGCTGCATCGGTTTCTGCGAAGAGGAACCGCTGGTGGAGATCCTGAGCCTCGGCAAGCCCCGTGTGATCTACCACCACGTCACCGAGGACAAGATCGTCGACGTGATCGCCTCCTACCAGGCCGGGGAGTTCAACAAAAAACAGATCATGGGCCAGATGCGCGACCCGCGCAGCGTGCTGGAAGACGGCGTCGAAAACCCGCTGGCGGACGTCACCCCCATCGACGGCATCCCGGTTTTCGAGGACAACCCCTTTTATTCCAGCCAGGTCAAGGTGGCCATGCGCAACTGCGGCTACATCGATCCGGACAGCATCGAGGAATACATCGCACGCCGGGGTTATGTGGCCTTTTTGAACGCCCTGCAGGACATGCAGCCGGCCGAGATCATCGAGGTCATCAAGGCCTCGGGCCTGCGCGGCCGGGGCGGCGGCGGGTTCCCCACCGGCATCAAGTGGGCCACCTGCGCCAAGCACAAGGGCCAACGGGCCATCATCTGCAACGCCGACGAGGGCGATCCCGGCGCCTACATGGACCGCAGCATCCTGGAGGGCGACCCCCACAGCGTGCTCGAGGGCATGCTCATCGCCGCCGTGGCCATCGGTTCCAGCAACGGCTACATTTACGTGCGCAACGAGTATCCCCTGGCGGTCAAGCGCCTGCTGACGGCCATCCGCCAGGCCGAGGAGTACGGCCTGCTGGGCGACAACATCGCCGGCAGCGACTTTTCCTTCCACATCAAGATCTCCACCGGCGCCGGCGCCTTCGTGTGCGGGGAGTCCACGGCCCTGATGGCCTCCCTGGAGGGCAAGGTGGGCCGCCCGCGGGCCAAGTACGTGCACACCGTGGAAAAGGGCTTCCGCAACCAGCCCTCCAACCTCAACAACGTAGAGACCTACGCCAACGTGCCGGCCATCATGCTCAAGGGCGCTTCCTGGTTCGCCGGCATGGGCACCGAGCACAGCAAGGGCACCAAGGTTTTCAGCCTGGTGGGCAAGATCAAGAACACGGGGCTGGTGGAAGTGCCCATGGGCATCTCGCTGCGCGACATCGTCTTCACCATCGGCGGCGGCGTTCCCAAGAAGAAGGTTTTCAAGGCCGTACAGACCGGCGGACCGTCCGGCGGCTGCATTCCCGAGCGTTTCCTGGACCTGCCGGTGGACTACCAGAAGCTCACCGAGGTGGGCGCCATCATGGGCTCCGGCGGCATGATCGTCATGGACCAGGACACCTGCATGGTGGACGTGGCGCGCTACTTCGTGGACTTTCTCAAAGAAGAGTCCTGCGGCCAGTGCAACCCCTGCCGCGAGGGGCTCAAGCAGATGCTGGAGATCCTGACGCGCATCTGCGACGGCGAGGGCCGCGAAGGCGACATCGAACTGCTCGAGGAGGTCGGCAGCATGATGCAGAAGTTCTCGCTCTGCGGCCTGGGCACCTCGGCCCCCAACCCGGTGCTGACCACCATCCTGTACTTCCGTGACGAGTACGAGGCCCACATCCGCGACAAGAAGTGCCCCTCGGGCGTCTGCAAGAACCTCTTCCACTACGAGATCGACCCCGAGGCCTGCACCGGCTGCCGCATGTGCTTCCGCAAGTGCCCCCAGGAGGCCATCAGCGGCGAGAAAAAGAAAGCCCACAGCATTGACCAGCAGCTGTGTATCAAATGCGGCATCTGCTACGATGTGTGCAAGTTCAACGCGGTGACCATCCGTTAATTTTTTCGAGGTAACCTATGATCACGTTCAAGCTCAACGGACAAACTGTTCAAGGCGAGGAAGGTCAGTACATCCTGCAGGTGGCCGAAAAGTACGGCGTCGACATCCCGACCCTGTGCCACCACAAGGCCCTAGAGCCGGCCGGTATGTGCCGCCTGTGCACGGTGGAGCTTTTCGACGGCCGGCGGTCGCGTTTCGTCACGGCCTGCAACTACCCCATCTGGGAGGGCATGGAGGTCCAGACCGACAGCGAGATGGTCCACCAGGGGCGCAAGCTGATCGTCGAGATGCTGCTGGCCCGCTGCCCCGAGGTGCCGCTGCTCCAGAAGATGGCCGAGGATTACGGCATCGGCGAGCCGCGCTTTAAGAAAGAGGAAGACACCTGCATCCTGTGCGGGCTGTGCACGCGGGTGTGCGAGCGCATGGGGGCCAACGCCATCAGCCTGACCGGCCGCGGCGTGGACATGCGGGTGGACACGCCATACGGCGTCAACAGCGACGACTGCCTGGCCTGCGGGGCCTGCGCCTCGGTGTGCCCTACGGGCCACATCGATCTGGACCGCGTCAACCGCCAACACACCCGTATCCAGGCCCAACTGATTCCCTCGGAGTACGACGTGGGCCTCAAGGGGCGCAAGGCCGTCTATGTGCCCTATGCCCAGGCGGTGCCCAACACCCCGGCCATCGACCGCGACGTGTGCATGCACTTCAAGACCGGGGGGTGCAAGATCTGCACGGCCTTCTGCGGCGTGGACGCCATCGACCACTCCATGGAAGACGAGATCATCGAACTGGACGTGGGGTCTGTCGTGCTGTCGCCGGGCTTCGAGCCCTTCGACCCGTCGAAGTTCGACAGCTACGGCTACGCAAAGCACCCCAACGTGATCACCTCCATGGAGATGGAGCGCATCCTGAGCGCCTCGGGGCCCACGGCAGGCCACCTGGTACGGCCCTCGGACCACGCCGAACCCAAGAAAATCGCCTGGTTCCAGTGCGTGGGGTCGCGCGACCTGAACCGCTGCGACAACGCCTACTGCTCATCGGTGTGCTGCATGTACGCCATCAAGGAGGCCGTCATCGCCAAGGAGCACGCCGGCGACGACCTGGACTGCACCATTTTTTACATGGACATGCGCACCCACGGCAAGGACTTTGAGCGCTTTTACGACAACGCCCGCGAGAAGGTGGGCGTGCGTTTTATCCGCAGCCGCGTGCACACCATCGACCCGGCACCGGACGGCGATTCCCTGTCGGTGCGCTACATCACCGAGGATGGGCACACCGAGACCGAGACCTTTGACATGATCGTGCTGTCCATCGGGCTGCAGATCTCCCCGGAGACCGTGCAACTGGCCGAGAAGCTGGGCATTGAGCTGACGCCGGGCAACTTCGGCAAAACCGGCAGCTTTGAACCCGTGGCCACCTCCCGCGAGGGCATCTTCCTGTGCGGCGCCTTCCAGGGCCCCAAGGATATTCCGCAGTCGGTGGTGGACTCCAGCGCCGCGGCCTCGGCCGCCGGCGAAATCCTCTCCGCCGCGCGCAACACGGCCACCAAGACCCCCGAGGAGATTCCCGAAACCAACGTGGTGGGCGAGCCGCCGCGCATCGGCGTGTTCGTCTGCCGCTGCGGCATCAACATCGCCGGCGTGGTGGACGTGCCGGCCGTGGCCGAGTACGCCAAGACCCTGCCGTACGTGGTCTACGCCTCGGACAACCTCTACTCCTGCTCCCAGGACACCCAGGAGGCCATGGCCAACATCATCCGCCAGAAAAAGCTCAACCGCGTGGTAGTGGCGGCCTGCACCCCCAAGACCCACGAACCGCTTTTCCAGGAAACCCTGGTCAACGCGGGGCTCAACAAGTACCTCTTCGAGATGGCCAACATCCGCAACCAGGACTCCTGGGTGCACAAGAGCGACCCCGAGCGGGCCACCGAGAAGGCCAAGGACCTGGTGCGCATGGCGGTCTCCAAGGTGGCCCTGACCGAGCCGCTGCAGGAGGCCGAACTGGCCATCAAGCCGGTGGCCATGGTGGTGGGCGGCGGCATCTCGGGGCTGACCGCGGCCCGCAGCCTGTCGCGCCAGGGCTATGAAACCCACGTGATCGAAAAAGAGGGTCAGTTGGGCGGACAGGCCCGCAGCCTCTACCGCACCGCCACCGGCGAAGACGTGCAGTCCAAGCTGGCGGCGCTCGTCGAGGAGATCCAGGACGACGAAAAAATCCAGGTGCATCTGAACACGCGCCTTGCGGCCGTGGACGGCTTCGTGGGCAACTTCAAGGCCACCCTGGTGTGCGGTGATGCCGAGGAAGAGCTGGAGCACGGCGTGGTGATCCTGGCCACCGGGGCCGAACCCCTCAAGCCCGAGGAATACGCCTACGGCACGGACCCGCGCATCGTCACCAGCCTGGAGCTGGACCGCAGGCTGATGGACGACGACCCGCTGCTCAAGAAGGCCGAGACGGCCGTCTTCATCCAGTGCGTGGGATCGCGTGAGCCCCAGCGGCCCTACTGTTCGCGGGTGTGCTGCACGCACTCCATCGACAACGCCCTGGAGCTCAAGCGCCGCAACCCGGACATGACCGTCTACATCCTCTATCGGGACATCCGCACGTACGGCGAGCGCGAGTACCTCTACAAACAGGCCCGCGAGGCCGGCGTGATTTTTATCCGCTACAGTGTGGACAACAAACCCGTGGTGGCGGTGGGCAAGGAAAAGATATCGGTCACGGTGACCGACCACATCCTGGGCCGACCGGTGGAGATCGAGGCCGACCTGCTGAGCCTGGCGTCGGCCATCGTGCCGCCGGGCGACGAGGCCCTGGCGCAGTTTTTCAAGGTGCCCCTGAACGACGACGGCTTTTTCGTGGAAAAACACGCCAAGCTGGGCCCCTCGGAATTCGCCACCGACGGCGTCTTCCTGTGCGGACTGGCCCATTACCCCAAACCGGTGGACGAAGCCGTGGCCCAGGGCCGCGCAGCCGCTTCGCGGGCCGTCACCCTGCTGGCGCGCGAGACCATCCACACCAGCGGCACCGTGGCGCGCACCAACCCCATGGACTGCGCCAGCTGCGGGGTCTGCGTGGCCATCTGCCCCTACTCGGCCCCCTTCTTCACCACCGAGGGCCCCTTCGCGGGCAAGGCCGAGATCAACCCGGTGCTGTGCAAGGGGTGCGGCCTGTGCGTGGCCTCGTGCCGCTCCGGGGCCATTTCCCTGAAGGGATTCGACAACGATCAAATCTTTGCCCAGCTCTTTGCCCTGAACGAGGAAACGGTCGTGTAACCTCGGCTGCAGATGATTCAACAAGGAGATTAACCACATGTCCGAATGGGAACCGAAAATCGTCAGTTTTCTGTGTAACTGGTGCAGCTACGGCGCCGCCGACCTGGCAGGCGTCAGCCGCATGGAGTACCCGCCCAACATCCGGGTAGTGCGCATCCCCTGTACGGGACGCATGGACCCGAAGTTCTTCCTGGCGGCGCTGCGGGAGGGTGCCGACGGCGTATGGGTTTCCGGGTGACATCCCGGAGAATGCCATTACCTGGAAGGTAATTACTACGCAAGACGCAAGTTTGTCCTCTTTCAGAACCTGATGGAACACATGGGCATCGAACCGGGGCGCATCCAGTTCTCGTGGGTGTCTTCGGCCGAGTCCACGAAATTCGTCCAGGTGGTCAAAGAGGTGACGGAAACCGTCAAGGCTCTGGGACCGAACACACATTTCGTCAAACACGAGGCCAAGGTGGCTTGATATGCTGGAATACACCGATAAGATTAGGGAAATTGCCGCACGGCTGCTGAAAGAGGGCACGGTCGAAATGGTCATCGGCTTTCGCAAAGGCACGGTTCCCATGATGAATGAGCCGTGTTTCGTCACGGATGCCGGCGACGTCGACAGGCTCATCTGGGACGGCAACTGCGGCGTCAACCTGGCCAACTACCTCATGGACCGCAAGGAGAAGATCGGTATCGTGGCCAAGGGCTGCGACGCGCGCAACATCGTGACCCACATCGTGGAGAACAAGATCGACCGCGACCAGCTGTTCATTATCGGCGTGCCCTGCACCGGCATGATCGACCGGCGCAAGGTGGCCGCCGCCGTGGACGGCGAGATCCTAGAGGTGTCCGAGGACGGCCACAACGTCAGCGTGCGCGGACAGGGCTTCGAGAAGGTGCTCAACCGCCAGGAGGTGCTGCAGCAGAACTGCAGCCTGTGCATTCACCGCAACCCGGTGATTTCCGATGAACTGGTAGCCGAAGAGGTGCCCGAGCAGCAGGGCGTCGACCGTTACGCGGACGTACGCCGCATCGAGGCCATGGACCCCGAGGAGAAATGGAACTTCTTCGACGACCTGCTCAGCGAGTGCATCCGCTGCTACGCCTGCCGCAACGCCTGCCCGCTGTGCTACTGCCCCACCTGCTTCGTGGACGAATCGCGGCCTCAGTGGGTGGGCAAGAGCCAGGATCCCATCGACGTGCGCACCTTTCATTTCTTGCGGGCCTATCATTGCGCCGGCCGCTGTACCGATTGCGGGGCCTGTGAGCGGGCCTGCCCGGTGGGCATCAACATGCGGGTGTTCACCAAGAAACTGGAGAAGGACTGTCTGGAAAAATTCGGGTGGGAAGCCGGCCTGACCACCGATGCCCGGCCGCCGCTGGATACATTCAGACCCGACGACCCGGACGATTTCATCAAATAGCGCCGGCCGGCGGTCCGGCACGCGCCGTGCAGCCATTGAACGCGCGGCATTTTACCGGCAACGATTCAAAGGGCGAAACTTATGAAGGTCATTCTCATCGAAAAAGCGCAGTGGGAAGCGGGAGTGGAAAAGGCCAGAGACAGCTACCGGCTGTTCGGTCCCGTCAGCCAGGGACCCTTTCACCAGTTCCGGCCGCTGGCGGCCGGCCAGCTGCCCGATCTCGACTATTCCAATACCCGGATGTCTGCCAAGGAACTGGTCTATCCCCAGTCCGAAAAAATGTTTGACTACACGCTGGACAAAAGCCAGCCCGACCATCACCTGCTCAAAGAGCCGCAGAAGGACTACTCGCCGCGGGCCGTGCTGGGGATCCGGCCCTGCGATGCCGATGCCTTTGGGCTGGTGCAGCGCAATTTCGATACCCCCGACTACAAGGATCCCTACTGGATCCGGGCGCGCGAGGCCATCACGCTGGTGGGCTACGCCTGCAGCGCACCCTGCAGCACCTGTTTCTGCACTTCAGCCGGGTCGGGCCCCTTCAGCGAGTCGGGGCTGGATGTGCTGCTGGTGGCGGATGGCGACAACTTCCTGGCGCGCGTCATCACCGAGCGGGGCGAGAAGTTCATGGCGGCGGCGGGTTGGGATGCGGCCGCCGGCGATGATGCTGATGCGCGTATCGAGGCGCTCAGGGCCGAGGCCGAGTCCAGGATCGCCTCCCACATCGAGACCGACAACCTGCGCAGCCAGGACACCCTGTCGCTGCACGGGGCCGCCTTCTGGGAAGAGGTGTCCTTCGCCTGCATCAACTGCGGCACCTGCACTTATCTGTGTCCCACCTGCTGGTGCTTCGACATTCAGGACGAGAACCGTGGCAAGCAGGGCATGCGCATACGCAACTGGGACAGCTGCATGTTCCCGCTCTTTACTCTGCACGGGTCGGGGCACAACCCCAGAGGCAAAAAGGTCCAGCGTGTGCGCCAGCGCTTCATGCACAAGCTCAAGTACTATGTCGACAAGTACGAAGACGGCATTCAGTGTGTGGGCTGCGGGCGCTGCGTGCAGCACTGCCCGGTGAACATCGATATTCGCAGGGTGTGTGAACTGATGAACAGCTACGGTCCCTCCCAGGATGCCTGTGCCGTAGCGTCGTAAACAAGGGGGAAACTCGTGCAAAATCCATATCTGCCCTATCCGGTTCGTATCGACGACGTGGTCATCGAGACCGAAGATAAGAACCTGAAGACATTCAAATTCACGTTCATCAACCCCGAAGACGAAGAAAGATTCGC
>JAMOVG010000231.1 GCA_027061725.1 Desulfobacteraceae bacterium | reverse complement strand
ACCCCCGACGACCTGCCCGAGGTGCTGGCGGCGGCCGACTTGGTGGTGCTGACCGTGCCGCTGACCCGGCAGACCCGGAACATGATCGGGGAGCGCGAGCTGGCCCTGATGAAGCCCGACGCCATGCTGGTCAACGTGGCACGTGGCGCCGTCATCGACCAGGGGGCCCTGTACCGTCACCTGCGGCGCCATCCCGCTTTTCGCGCCGCCATCGACACCTGGTGGTCGGAACCCGGGGCCCACGGCGCCTTCCGGATGGATTATCCTTTTTTCGAACTGCCCAACCTGCTGGGATCTCCCCACAACGCCGACGACGTGCCCAGCATCAAGCTGCCGGCCACCCGGCGGGCGCTGGAGAACGTGTGCCGTTTCCTGACCGGGGGGCAGATCGTCGGCCGGATCGACCCGGGGGACTATGTCTAGACGAACCGCTACGACCCGGCCGGTTTTCGCGTCGCGGTGCGTCCCGCGGCGGCCCTCCTGGGCCGTGTGGCTGCTGGTCGGCTGCCTGGTGCTGGGCGTTCTGGGAAAACCGGCCGCGGCTGCAGATCCGTCCGGGCTGGACATCCCCGCGCTGATCGCGGACTTTGCCGCCGGCGGCAATCGCAGCACCGGGTCCCCGGGCTGCCGCCGGGCCGCGGCTCGTATTCGAGAGATCTTTCAGCAGCTGGGCGCCGAATCCATCGGCACGCAGCATTTCTCCCTGCCGGTCATGACCTACGGGCGCTGTGAAATCCAGCTTCCCGGGGGCCGCCGCGCCCTGCTGCACCCCATTTACGCCAACGCCATATCCCCTCCCGCCATCCCGGCGGAGGGCTGGAGCGGTCCGCTGGTGTACGTGGGCGACGGCTCGCTGAAGCGCTTCAACGGCAAACCCGTCGAGGGTGCCGTCATCCTGATGGAATTGGCGTCCGGCAAGAACTGGCAATATGCCCTGGACCTGGGCGCCCGTGCCCTGATTTACGTGGACCGCGGCCAGGCCGAAAAGAGCCTCTACCGGGACAAATTCGAGTTGACACCGGTGGCGTTTCCGCGCTTCCAGATGACAGCCGACGCCCTGGAGCGGCTTTTCGGGGATTTCCAGGGGCGCCCCGAGGGGGTCGTGGCACCGGAGGTGCGGCTCTTCAGCCAGGCCCGCTGGCAGACGGCCGGCGCCGAGAACGTGTTTGCACTTTTCCCGGGAAAGGACCCCAAGCTGGGCGAACAGCTGGTTATCGTGGAATCTTTCTACGACGCTTCCCAGCGGGTGGCCGGCCAGGCGCCCGGCGCGGACCAGGCTGTGGGCATCGCCACCCTGGTCCAGGTGGCGCGTCACCTGAGGGACAACCCCCCCGCCCGCAGC
Organism: Desulfobacteraceae bacterium; assembly: GCA_027061725.1. Lineage (GTDB taxonomy): Bacteria > Desulfobacterota > Desulfobacteria > Desulfobacterales > JALSRD01 > JALSRD01. Next base: position 7,393 of record JAMOVG010000231.1, on the reverse strand, counting down.
GTGCTGCTGCTGGCCACGGCCGGGTACGGGCAGACCCTGGCCGGGCTGCGCGAGGCTGTCTGGAGCTTCCGCGGCCGCACGCGGGACATGCGCAAGCTGGCCAAGCGCCTCAAGGCCACCGTTTCCGGGTGCCGCAAGGTGATCCGGCGCCTGTCGGCCAAGAAAGCCGGGACGGCTGCTTCCGGAAACACCGCCGTCGACCGGCTGGTCAAGGCGGCCGTCGGAGAGGAGATCAAGACCCGCAGCGACGCCATCTCGCGGCGGCTGATGCGCCTGCGCCTGCAGCAGCCCGAGGGGCAGGAGGCCCTGATCGAGAAGCTGGCCAACCAGCGGCTGGCGCTGCGCAAGCTGGGCTGGCGGGACAACTTCGACGACCTGACCGCCGCCGAACGCCGGCTTTTCGACAGCCTGGTCCCCGGCGTGCTGAAAACACAGAAGGCCATCCTGCGGGCCGCGCGCCGCCAGGTCGCCGAGCTAAAAAGTACGCGCCGGCTGCGTTCGGCGGTCAAATCCCATGAGCTGGCGGCCGTCGTGTCGCTGCACCTATCCAGCCACGGGGACGGTATCGGGGCTTTCAACCGCGGCTTCCTCTATCCCCTGAAGCCCACCATCAACCGCGTCACCCCTTACAGCCAGCTGGCCGACGTGCTTAAGACGGGCGCCCAACGCGTGATCCGGGGGGACCCGGACCTCGAGGGGCTGTTTCACGATACCCTGCGGCCCAGCGCCATGCGGCCCTGGCAGAGTTACTTCATCGACAACCCGCCGCTGGGCGGGGAAGTGGCTTCGCTGGCGGGGTACCTGGGTATTTCGCTGGCCACCACCAACGACGCCCGCCCGGCCTGGGGCACGCCCTACGATCTGCCGCAGCGCGTTGATTTTCGCTACGCGGAGCGCCAGAGCCGACTGGTGTGCGGTCTGGTAGGGGAACTGAGCAGGGCGCCCCGGCTGGCCACGCGGGTCGAACCCCGCAACGGTTTTGCCTCTATTGTCGGACGGGTGAACTTCCTGCGGCACGGCGAGCTATTCGCCGACCAGCCGGCACCCGGCGCCGTTATCCTGGCCTACCAGGGACCGGCCCACTACCTGGCCATGGTGGACGCCATGGGCAAGTTCTATCTCAGGGGGGTAGCCGACAAGAAGCACGTGCTGCACAAGGTTATCTTCGAGGGCTTCAAGTTCAATCCCGACTCGGGGGTCGTGCTCTGGTCGGTGGACAAGAAGAAGACCGGCAAGCCGGCCTACCGCCTCAAGATGCAGCGTCGCTCCATGGAGACCGACCTGGTGATGTTCGCCTGCCGCCAGAGCTCATTGTTCAATACGCTGGAGCCGCGCTCGCTGCGGTACATGACCAAGATCCAACTGCTCGACGGGCGCCGCGACGCCCCGCCGCTGCGCTACTGGTTCAGCCGCACGGACACCTGGTCGTCCACCCTGCTGTCCCTGTTCCTGGAGGACGGCACCTCCTGGAAGCTGACCCTGTCGGACACCGTGCTGCGCAAAAAGATGATTCTCACCAACGGCACCGCCAAGGACCCCGCCGGCAAGGGGTATTCCGTGAACGAATACCCTTTTCTGCGGCACACCGCTTTCCACGTGGCGCGTGACATGTGGACCTTGCTGGGGCCGCGTATCCACAACCTGGAAACCCATGGCATCTACGACGAGCGCATCCGCAGCCTGCAGCAGACCGGCCTGCAGTCGCTGGAAAACGCCCGCCAGGCCCTGGCCCAGCGGCGCTACGACCGGCTGTCCGAAGAGTCTCTCACGTCCTGGGCCCTCGCCAGCCGCGTTTACGACCACGTGGAGAAGACCCAGAAGGACGTGCTCTTCGGCGTACTGTTCTACATCGCCCTGTTCGTGCCCTTTGCCTTCTGCGCCGAGCGCCTGCTCTTCTGCTATTCCAACATCAACAAGCGCATCGTGGCCTTCCTGGCCATCCTGCTGGCCCTGATCCTGGTGATCTACAAGGTGCACCCGGCTTTTCAGCTGGCCTACAGCCCGCTGGTGGTGATTCTGGCTTTCTTTATCATCGGCCTGTCACTGATGGTGACACTGATCATCTTTTTCCGCTTTGAGCAGGAAATGGCGCGGCTGCAAAAGCGGGCCTCGCGTGCGCTGACTGGGGAGATCAGCCGCTGGAAGGCTTTTACGGCCTCCTTTTTCCTGGGGGTCAGCAACCTGCGTCGTCGGCGCCTGCGCACGGCGTTGACCTGCACCACGCTGATCATCCTGACGTTCACCATCATGAGTTTCACCACCGTCAAATCCCAGCGCAGCTACATGCGCCTGCTCTTCAGCAACACGGTGCCCTACCATGGCATCCTGATGAAGACCATCGACTGGCGCGACCTGCCGCCCGAGGCCCTGGAGATCATCAAGGACACCTTCCCGGCCGGAACCCTGGTGGCACCGCGGGTGTGGCTGCAGGACGAGGACCGTACGCGGGCCGCGATGGTCACCATCCACAGCCGGAGGGCTACCTCGCGCGCCCAGGGGCTGATCGGTCTGTCGCCGGCCGAGCTGAAAGTTTCGGGCATTGACACCATTATGACCGGCGGACGCTGGCTGAAGCCCGGCGAGCGGTCGGCGGTGCTGCTGCCGCAGGAGATGGCCGAGCGGCTGGGCATCGACCCCCGTCACCCCGACGGGCGCAAAGTGACCATCTGGGGCGTTGCGTTTGCGGTAGTGGGAACTTTTTCCGGCACCAAGCTGGACGAGTTCCGGGGGCTGGACGGCGAGACCATCACCCCCGTGATCTTCCCCCACGAAGCCACTGCGGCCATGACCGAGGTGGAGATGGACGCACTGGAATCGGGAGACGACATCCGCTCCTACCAAAGCCGCTACCAGCACATCCCCGGCGAGCTGACCATCATCATGGACGCCGGCCGCCTGCTGTCGGTGGGCGGCCGGCTCAAGTCCGTGGCCGTGCGGCTGGCGCCGGGCGCATCCCCCCGCCAGACGGCCAATGAACTGGTGGACCGTTTCGGCCTGACGCTTTTCAGCGGCGAGAAGAGCGGCACCTACCTCTACCAGGCGGGTGATACCCTGAGCTACAGCGGGATGCCCAATATCATTATTCCGCTTGCCATATCGGTCTTTATCGTTTTAAACACCATGATCGGCAGTGTTTACGAACGCAAGCGCGAAATCGCCATCTACACCTCGGTGGGGCTGGCGCCTTCCCACGTTTCGTTCCTGTTCATCGCCGAGTCCCTGGCTTTCGCGGTGCTCAGCGTGGTGCTGGGGTACCTGGTGGCACAGGTGTCGGCGCGTTTCTTCGCTGGCACGGCCCTGTGGGCCGGGATCACGGTCAACTACTCCTCGCTGGCCGGGGTGGCGGCCATGGTGCTGGTCATCGCGGTGGTGCTGGTTTCCGTGCTGTATCCATCGCGGGTGGCCGCGCAGATCGCCATCCCGGACGTCAACCGCTCCTGGACGCTTCCCGAAGCCAAGGGCAACACCATGGAGATCACCCTGCCGTTTCTCATGAAGGAGAGTGAGTACCGCGGGGTGGCCGGCTACCTGATCGACTATTTCCTCAGCCACCAGGACGTTTCCCACGGGCTGTTTTCCACGGGTGACGTGCACTGGAAGCTGGACGGTTCCGGCGATGAACAGCCTCGGAACTACCTGGAGATGGACGCCCGGGTGTGGCTGGCGCCCTTCGACTTCGGCATCATGCAGCACGCCCGGCTGATCATCCGGCCGGCGGCCGATGAAGGCGACGGCTTCCTGGAGATCGGCGTTGTGCTTACGCGCGAATCCGGGGAAGCCAACGCCTGGCGGCGCATCAACCGCGGTTTTCTGCACCAGCTGCGCCGCCAGCTGTTGATCTGGCGTTCGCTGGATGAAACCGAACGCGCCGAATACGAACGAATCGCGGAAACATCTCCCGCAGCAGCGGGTGCAGGGGAGTCCATGTCGTGAAAACCGCAACAATCCCAGCCGTGCAGCGTGACCCGCAGGGACCCAGGCCGCTTCGCCTGCGGGCCGTGGTGCTGGGACTGATCCTGGCGCTGGTGATCTGTGCCCTGACGCCTTTCAACAACGCCTACCGCCAGGCCACGCCCCTGGGCGGGGGACACTTTCCCCTGGCGCCTTTTTACATCCTGGTCTGGATGACCGTGCTGGTGGCCGTGGCGCGCCGGTTGTTTCGCGGCCACGAAATCATGACCGGCAAGGAACTGCTGGTCTGCTGGATCCTGATGGTCATCGTGTCGGGCATTCCCTGGACGGGGCTGACGCGCACTTTTTTCATCAACCTGACGGCGCCCTACCATTTTGCCACGGTGGAAAACCGCTGGGCCGAAGTGCTTCAGCCGCTGCTGCCCCACAGCTGGTACCCCCAGAGCAGGGCCGCCATCGAACAGCTCTACGAGGGTATTCCCGGCGGGCGTATGTTGGGGTGGGGGCAGCTGATCCGCCAGATTCCCTGGGATGCCTGGAAGACCCCCCTGCTGGTCTGGAGCGCTTTCATCCTGACCTGCTATTTCGTCATGATCTGCATGATCAACCTGCTCAGCCGGCAGGCCCTGGAAAACGAGCGCATGAATTTCCCCTTGCTGCATGTGCCCATCCTCATGGAGGAGGCCCTGGACGAGAGCCGCTTGGGCGCCTTCCTGTCCAACCGTTTTCTGCTGGCCGGCATGTTGATTCCCATCTGCCTGCACCTTTTAAACGGGTTTCACTTTTACTACCCGTCGGTGCCCCAGATACCGACCCTCATCCTGGCGGGGCCCTATTTCCCCAAGCATGGACTCTTCTCCGGGTTTCACAAGCTCAAGATCTACTTCTACCCGGCTTTCATCGGCTTCGCATTTCTGACCTCCAAGCAGATCTCGCTTTCCTTCTGGCTGTTTTTCATCCTCGGCGGCCTGCTCTACGGTGCGCTTTCCCTGCTGGGTTACAATATCCCGGCCTCGGCGCTGGGGGTCACCTTCGGGCCCACCCTGTCGCGTCCCGAGGAAACCCAGATGATCGGCGCCTACGCCATTTTCTTTGTCTTTCTGGTCTGGCTGGCCCGCCAGCACCTCACCGACGTGGTGCGCCACGCCCTGGGAAAGCCGGTGATACGCGACGAACAGCACCAGTGGCTGTCCACGCGGCTTTCCTTCTGGGGGTTTTTTTTCGGCTGTACGGCGCTGGTCTTCTGGCTGTCCTGGTTCGGCCTGCCGCTGCCGGCGGCCTTTCTGGTGATCTGCGCCTTTTTCATGGTCATGCTGGTGGCCAGCCGCGTCATTTGCCAGGGCGGCATCGCCTACTTCACCCTGACGGCGGCGCCCATGGACGGCCTGCTGACCTTCTTCGGGCCCCGGTTTTTCACCAGTGCCGGGATTCTGATCACGGCCGTGGTGCAGAAGATGCTGTTCGTGGACCTGCGCGAGTCGCTGATGCCCTCGATCCTGCACGCCCAGAAGGTAACCTACGGCACCACGCGGCGGCGCATGGTGGTGGGATTCGTCTTTGCCACCCTGGTGTGCGGTGTGGGGATCTCTTTCCTGGCCATGCTGGCGTTGTGCTACAAGTACGGCATGCGCGAACTGCAGCTGGACTGGGCCACGCGCACCACCGTGGCGGTCTATGAGAACGTCAACAGCCTGATCGTCGCCCCGACCCAGCCGGGCCATTGGGTGCTGGTGTTCACCCTGGTGGGGGCGGCCGTCATGCTGGTGCTGGTCGTCTGCTACCATCGCCTGCACTGGTGGCCCATCCACCCCATCGGCTACCTGACGGCTTACAGCTCGGCCATGCGCATCCTGTGGTTCAGCTTTTTCCTGGGCTGGATGTTCAATGCCCTGTGCATGCGCTACGGCGGGGTGGCGCTGTTCAAGAAGCTGCGCTTTTTCTTCATCGGTCTGATCATCGGCGACTTTCTGATGGGCGGCAGCTGGGCCATCTACGGCCTGTTCAGCGACGCCAGCTACCAGGTGCTGCCCGGTTGAGTGCCCGGCCACAGGCGGCATCTTCGGGCCCGGAGCGGCGTTTTCGCTCTTTTGCGATCCTCGACGCAGCCGATGCGCCTGCGGCCTCAAAATCGCTCCGTCCCTGCACCAGGCGCGAATCTATCACCTGGCACGGGGAGTGGACTGCTGGCACCGGGTACTTGAGAGACACAGATAGCGGACACCCATAACGCGGAAAAATATGGATGTACGAGGATAAAGAACTTCAAGAGTATCGAGATCTCCTAAAGCCGCCGGATCATTTCGAAGAGGGCTTCGGCTGGAAGACCGTCATCGGGGCGGTTTTCATCGGCTTCCTGATGATGCCCGGCAGCATGTACCTGCAGCTGGTCATCGGCACCGGCATCGGTCCGGCCGCCCGCTGGGTAACCATCATCCTGTTCGCCGAGATCGCCAAGCGTTCCTATACCGAACTCAAGCAGCAGGAGATTTTCCTGCTGTACTACATGGCCGGCGCGGCCCTGGCTTCACCCTTTCAGGGCCTGCTGTGGAACCAGTACCTGGTGCAGTCCGACGCGGCCCGCATGCTGGGGCTGACCGAATTCATTCCCAAGTGGGTGGCCCCGCCCCCCGGGTCGGCCTCACTGATCGAACGTACCTTTTTTCACCGCGACTGGATGATCCCCATCCTGCTGCTGATCGGATCCCAGATCATCCAGCGCATTGACCAGTTCGGCCTGGGGTACGCGCTCTACCGCATCACCTCGGACGTGGAAAAGCTGCCCTTTCCCATGGCGCCGGTGGGGGCCCTGGGTACCATGGCGCTGGCCGAGTCCACCGAGGATAGGAAGAAGAGCTGGAAATGGCGCGTGTTTTCCATCGGGGGGGTCATCGGGCTGGCCTTCGGGGCCATCTATGTCATGCTGCCCACGGTCAGCGGGCTGATCTTCACCACCCCGGTGCAGCTGATTCCCATCCCCTGGGTGGAGCTCACGCGGCACACCGAGGAGGTGCTGCCGGCCGTGGCCACCGGTATCCAGCTGGACCTGGGGCTGCTCTTCGTGGGCATGGTGTTGCCTTTCTGGGCGGTCATCGGGGGCCTCATCGGCCTGATCATCACCATCGTGGCCAATCCCATCATGTACCATCACGGCATCCTGCAGCGCTGGCACCAGGGCATGGGAACGGTGGACACCATTTTCGCCAATAATTTCGACTTTTACATGAGCTTTTCCATCGGCTTGGGCCTGGCTATCGGCCTGGTGGGCGTCTACCACGTCATCCGCTCCTTTTTCGACAAAAGCACGGCCCAGCGCGGCAGCTTCCGGGATCTCTTTCGGCCTCCGCCCGGGCGCGGGGACTTCAACTTCTGGATTTCCATCGGCATCTACGTTTTTTCCACCCTGTCCTACGTCAGCCTGTGCGTTTGGCTGGTGCCGAATTTTCCCGTGGTGTTCTTCCTGGCCTACGGCTTTATCTACACC
>JAMOVG010000230.1 GCA_027061725.1 Desulfobacteraceae bacterium | reverse complement strand
GTGAGGGCCGCCTCGTGGAGGGTGAAGGACTCGGTGTCTGGACCGAACGTGCCCATGCGTGTTCCCAAAGCACCGGCTTCAGGCACCACCGGATTGACCCGCTGCAGTACGATATACGTCTCTTCCGCCATCTCGCTGCTCCTTTCTCCTCAAGTGCTGTCAGCAATTCTAAGACCGGTGGGAAGGCGCCGCCTTTGACGGCAAGCGGCCGGCGGCGGCCCTCCCACACCGGCCTTTTTGCAAAATGCATTCCGGTTTTCCTTCCTTTTGTCTCAGCGGCTCGGTTTCCACCGCACCACTGGGCCAACCTGCGGCTGACAGCGCCTGGCGTCCTACTGAAAGACGGCAAAAAAATCCGGCAAGAAAGGAAAAAGGTCGGAACAGCGCCCAGGCGTCAAGAAGCTATGCGGTCGCCAAGAAAAACTGCAAACAATCTTTGCAGCCTCCATTCTCCGGCGCGGGGTTTTCAGGAGCGCCAGGGCGGACGCTCGCGCCGCGGCTTGCGGCCCTTCCTGCGGCCCTTGCCGCGCGACCCGCCATCGGGGTCTGGCTGCGGGCGGCCGCCCCGGCGGGAGCGTGTCGGATCCAGGTAAAAGCTGCCCGGTTCTTTGGGTGCCAGGGGTTTGGCCGGACCTTTGGGTTCGGTCTTTTTTTCTTTGGGAAGGGGCGGACCGCTGAGGCACTCCGGCGGCAGGGATTTGGCCAGGTAAAGGTTTTCGCCGGCTTGGAAGAAAATCACGCTGCGGGCCGCACGGCTGCCCGTGTGCACGGTCAGCAGCACCGGTGAAGCGTCGCTGCGTTTGCCCAGGCGCTGCGCCATCTCACGGTCGTCGGACAGCACCAGCCAGCCTCCTTCGGTGGTTCTCATCCCCTTGCTGACGACCACCGGGTGGGCTCTCCGGCGCACGCAGATGTAGAGCAGTTTGGGCAGGTTCCTGACCGCCTCGGGCGTCCGCAAGTGCCCACGGTCCACCGCCCGGATACGGTTTTCGATGATCTCCACGGGGGCATCCGGCAGACTGAGAACCAGTTCATCGATGGCGGCCCGGCGTATGTGCTTCCAGCCCGGCTCCTCCCAGAGCGCCTTGAGCAAATCCTTGATGCGCACGTACCCCTCCGGGTCCGGCACCAGCCCGAACTCGTCCGGGCGCCTTCCCAGCACATAGGCCAGCATGTTGGCCAGTTCCCGCAGCGCTCGTTGTCGACCCGCCATGCGTTCGTCTCCCCCGATGGAAGGCAGTCGTTCTTCCGTTTCGGAAGCCGCTTTCCCGAAAAAGCTAACACGCCCGACCCAAAGGATCAACCCACTGTGCGGCCTTACAAGAACCGCTCCCCTGCGCTGGTCGTCCCCGGACAATGGTAGTTAAGGTACGCCTGTCAACACGCGATACTGAATAAAAAAACGGCGCTTTCAGCGTGGACCGAGACCACCTCGCTCAAGGAAATGGTGGATGCGCTCCTGAAAATGGCCAAAAGAACACACCGCAAGCGGTGAGCACTTCCGGAGGGCGGTGCCATGGAGGCGGCAAAATCGGCACTGCAGACGACAGCGGGCTCCCCGGCATGAGCCCTGATGCCTCTTGCGCGTCGCCGAACCGCGATACCCTCCCGTTTCTTCGATCCCCGTCCCGATCGATTTCGCCTTTCCGGTCCTTTCTGGAAAAGGCACAAAACGGTTGAATTCCGGCGCCCGAACTGCCAAATGAAAGGGGCAGTCAACCTGTGCGGAAAGAGCCGCCGGCAGCTGTCGGCACGCCTTTCTTCAGAAAAATTCGAGGTGCTTTCATGAAAATTCTGTTTGCCGCCCCGGAAAAGGCGTGGGGCGGGTTTTTGGGCATCGTCCGTGACCGGCTTCCCGAGCACCGTTTCGAGGCCACCGGCGGCTTTGCCATTGAATCGCTGCAGGGATTCGACGTGCTGATTCCCACCATGAGCCCGGTGACCCGAGAACTGCTGGAAAGCGCAGACCGGCTGCGTCTCATCCAGCAGTGCGGCTCGGGGCTTGAGATGGTGGACGTGGCAGCGGCGCGCCAGCGCGGCATCGCCGTCGCCAATGTGCCCACCGACATTTCCGGCAACGCCGACTCGGTGGCCGAGTTGGGTGTCTATATGATCATCGGCCTTTCCCGCAACGTGCGGGAAATGGCGCGCAGCCTGGCCGCGCAGCGCATGGGGCAGCCCCAGGGCCGGGCGTTGTACGGGCGTACGGTGGGTCTTATCGGCCTGGGCGGCATCGGCCGAGCATTGGCAAAGCGGCTGAAGCCTTTCGGGGTGCGCCTCATGGGAATCAAGCGCCACCGCCCGCAGGACGCCCGCAAAGAACTGGGGCTGGACTGGTCCGGCGGCCCGGGTGATCTCGATGCGCTTCTTTCTCGGTCCGATTTTGTCGTGCTGTGCCTGCCCGTAACGGAAGAAAGCCGTCATATTATCGACCGGCACGCATTTTCCATCATGCGCCGCGATGCGTATTTGGTCAACCTCTCGCGGGGCGGCCTGGTTGACCGTGACGCCCTGCAAGAAGCCCTGGCCTCCGGCTCGATCGCGGGTGCCGGACTGGACGTATTCTGGGAAGAACCACCCGATCCCCAGGATCCCATCTTCCGCTACAACGTGATGGCCACGCCGCACATCGCCGGCTCCACCGACGTCTCCATGGACGGCATCGTGAAAGTGGTCGCCGAAAACATCCGGCGGGTGGGACAACGCATCGAACCGCTGTACCGAAAATAAGCGGACGCGTTTCAGGGGATTGAGGTACGGGCAGGGCGTTGCATGCCACCTCGCCGATAAACGGCGAACATCGCTCACGGCGATGCCGCCGCGCAATGGGAATCGCTACATGAGAAACGAAATTCAGGCTCTCCTCGAGAGGAAAATCAGGCGAGTCGCGTTCAAGCGCACCATCGGCCTTTTCGGCGCCACCACCATCGGCGTCGGCGCACTGATGGGCGCGGGCATCTACGTTCTGATCGGCGCGGCGGCCAGGGTGGCCGGACCGTCGGTCATCTACTCGTACCTGCTCTGCGGCGTGCTGGCCTTCGCCACCACCTTGATGTATGCCGAGCTGAGCCGTATCATCCCCCGATCGGGCGGCGGCTACCGGTACGCCTACGACGTACTCGGCAGCGTCGGCGGCTTCGCCACCGGATGGTTCCTGGCACTGGGCAGTCTTTTCGCCAGCGGACTGTACGCCATCGGTTTTGCCGAATACACCCTTTCCCTGAGCGGATCCCATTATCCGGCCTATGTGCCGCGGGCCGTGGCCATCGTCGTCACCATGCTCATCGCCCTGCTGAGCGCAAGGTTTTCCGGGCGACACCGTTTCAACCTGCAGGGATGGATCGTCTGGGGAAACGTCGGCATCCTGTTGCTGCTGATCATCGTCTCGTTTTTCGACCTGAGGCCGGAACTCGCCAGACCGGTCTTCCCGCACGGCCTCAGCGGAACCGTGGCCGCCATTTCCCTGATCTACATCTCCTTTTTCGGTTATCAGCTGATCGCCAACAACGCCGAAGAAATCATCGACCCCGAGAAAACCATTCCCAGAGCCATGATGCTCTCGCTGGCCATCAGTTTGGCCATCTACGTGCTGGTGGCGGTGGCGGCCGTTATGTCGGTCCCCTGGCAAGAGCTGGCCAAAAGCAATGCGCCGCTTGTACTGGTGGCCAACAAGAGCTTCGGCGGCAAGGGCTGGCTCATCATTTCACTGGGCGGCATCCTGGCTTCGCTGGGCGCGCTCAGCAGCACCCTGGTCTCCCAGAGCCGCCAGACCTATGCCATGGGAAGGGATCACTTCTTTCCGGACTACCTGGGAAAACTGGATGAAAAAACCCGGCAGCCCACAGTGGCTCTGCTGGTGGGCAGCGGGCTGGTCAGCCTCATCCTGCTGTTCTTCGACCTGGAGTTTATCGCCAAAGCGGCCAACTTCAGCCTGCTGGCTTCGATGCTGCCGGTTTCCCTGGCCCTGCGCAAGATCTACAAGGAGCATCCGGCCAGCAAGCCCAATGCGCTCTGGAAACTGTACCTTCCCGAGATAACGCTCCTGATCAACTTCTGCCTGCTGATGACCCTCGGTGTGGTCTCGTTGGCATTCGGACAGCAGCTGGCCGTCGCCGGAGCAGCCGTCTACATTTTCTACTCACGCAAGCGGGAAAAGACCGGCAGGGAGGGGCTGACCATCGTGCTGGAAGAGGGAAAGCGACGCTTTTCCATTTTTTCGCGAAACAAGATCCTGGTCCCCATGGCCAACCCGCAGACCCAGAAGGCGCTGCTCGCGTTTTCCCGAATCCTGCTGGCCAAAATGGGCGGCGAAATTGTGGTGGTGGCCGTTAAAAACGTCCCGGAGGGAACCGACTTTTACGAGGCCCTCTCCAACGCAGGGGAAACCCTGGCGATCATCGAAAGAAGCATCGAGCTGGCCGCAGCGGAAGACATCCACATAAAGCCGATCCTCAGGGCCTCCCGCAACGTCAGCCAGGGCATCATCCACGTGGCCGAAGAGGAAAAATGCGACCTGATCGTGATGGGCTTTCCCCAGAGCCGGGATAACGGCAAATCGGAAATCCTGGAAAAAACGCTAAAATCCTCCCTGACGGACGTCGTGGTCCTCAACCTGAAGATCGCGCCGGAACAGGCACATCTGGCAATTGAAAAGATCGGCCTCTACCTGCCCCATTTCCGGCACCTGAACCTGATGCTGATGTGTGCCACGGCGATTGCCGAGAGGCGGGGGGCCCGAATCGTCATATTCGGTTTTCTGCCGCCCGGCTATTCCGAAAGACAGAAGGCCAGAATCGATCGCCTCATCGTGTCGAGTCTATTCAACTTGAAAACAACCGCGCTCTACGAGGTGCGGCTGGAGGTCAGCGAAAATCACGAGGAGGACATCGTGCGGATGTCGGCGGACTTCGATGTGCTGGTCATGGGCCTGGACCGCATGAGGGATCTGGAGTCCTCGCTGCCCTTCCGCGTTTCGCGCAGGGCCGAGTGCTCGGTGTTGCTGGTCAAGACCATCAGCCGCTTTCGGAAAGTGGTCCGGAAGATTTGAATGAATCGCGCCTTGACGTGAACACGAAATCCCCTTACTAAAGGACAACCCGAAAACACGGACGCATGGATCCACACAAAAACTTGCAGGGGCGAAGATGACTTTTGAGGTTCGACTCCACGATTTGACCCGACTTTCGCAAGACGAAAAAACCGAACTGCTGCGGCGGACCGAGAGCGACCTGGATCGCTACCTGGAGCCGGTCACTTCCATCGTAAAAGCGGTCAGAGATGAGGGAGACCGGGCACTGGTACGCTTCGCCCGTGATCTGGACAAGGCGGCCATTACGGCCGACAGCATCCGCGCACACCCCGCAGATTTCGAAGCAGCTTCAGCGGCCCTGGCGCCCGAACTGCTGGAGGCCATCGCTTTTGCGGCCGAAAGCATCCGCCGGTTCCACCGCGGCCAGATGCCCGAACCCATGCGGCTCAACGAAACCCGCCCGGGCGTGTTCTGCGGCGAAAAGGTGACCCCCATCCCGTCGGTGGCCTGCTACGTGCCGCGCGGCAAGGGCGCCTTTCCCAGCGTGGTGCTGATGACCACCATCCCGGCGGTGGTGGCCGGCGTACCGCGGGTGTACGTGCTCACCCCGCCGGGGCCCGACGGCCGCGTGGATGACGCCACCCTGGTGGCAGCCCGCCATGCCGGTGTCGAGGAGGTCTACAAGTGCGGCGGCGCCCAGGCGGTGGCGGCCGCGGCATACGGCACAGAGACGATCCCCAGGGCCGATAAGATCGTAGGACCCGGCAGTCCCTGGGTGGTGGCCGCCAAGCGGCTGCTGGCCGACAAGATCGATCCCGGCACTCCGGCCGGCCCCAGCGAGTCCATCATTTTCGCCGACGACTCGGCCGACGGCCGCCTGGCCGCCCTGGACCTGATCATCGAATCCGAACACGGGCCGGACTCCTCGGCTTTTCTGGTAACCCCCAGCAGGCGCATTGCGGAGCAGGCGCGGGAAGCCATTCCGTCCTACTGGGAATCCCTTGGGGAGACCCGGCGCACCTTTTCGCAGACCGTGCTGTGCGGCCCCCGGGGCGGCATCGTGCTGGCGGCGGACACGCAGGAGGCGATCGCGTTCATCAACGATTACGCCCCCGAACACCTCATGATCCACAGTGATGAGCCTTTCCAGCATCTTGGCGCCGTCCAGCACGCCGGCGAAATCCTGCTGGGCCGGCACACGCCGCTGACGCTGGGCAACTATCTGCTGGGGCCCAATGCCGTGCTGCCGACTTCGGGCGCCGCACGCACGCACTCGCCGTTGTGTGTGCACGACTTCCTCAAAACCACGGGCATCGGGTATGTTACCGCCGGCGCCTACGATCAACTGGCCGAGAACGCGCACCGGCTGGCCGTTTACGAGGGGTTCGACGGCCACGCCCTGGCCGTTTCTGCTTTGCGCAAAAAGCTGATGTCCTGAACCTCTTCAACCGATCCGGGAAATAACGAAACAGTGTCGCCATCGTCTCCAGTCGTCGAACTTCGCAATGTCAGCAAGCAATTCGGGCCTGTGCAGGCCGTAAAAGATGTCAGCTTTACGCTGCCCAAGGGGGCGGTTCTCACTATTCTGGGCCCCAGCGGCTGCGGCAAGACCACCCTGCTGCGCATGATCGCCGGTTTCGACGCCCCCACCAGCGGCGAAATCTTCATCCAGGGGCAGGCCGTGTCCTCGGTGCCGCCGCACCGGCGCTCCATCGGCATGGTTTTTCAAAAACTGGCCCTGTTTCCCCACATGACGGCGGCCGAAAATATTGCCTACCCCCTGAAAATGCGGCGCTTCGATCCGGCCAGCATACCGGACCTGGTGGACCGCTATCTGAATATCGTCCAGCTCGCGGGGATGGGGGACCGGCGCATCCATGAACTGTCCGGCGGCCAGCAGCAGCGCGTGGCCATCGCCCGGGCCCTGTCTTTCAGCCCCGACCTGCTGCTGCTGGACGAACCATTGTCGGCCCTGGACAAAAAGTTGCGCGAGGAGATGCAGCTGGAGTTCCGGCGCATTCAGCAGGAATTGGCGGTCACCACCATCAACGTCACCCACGACCAGCGCGAGGCCCTGGTCATGTCCGACGAAATCATCGTCATGTCCGACGGCGTCATCCAGCAGGCCGACGACCCCGTTCGGCTCTATCGCCAGCCGTCCAACCGCTTCGTGGCCAGCTTCATCGGGCTGACGTCCCTGTTGCGGGGCACCCTGGTCCGCATCCAGGGGCCGGATGTGACCGTACGCGTCGGCGCCGGAGAGCTGCACGGCCGAACAGCGGCCGACGGCCTGTCGGCCGGTAGGCCCGTGGAAAGTGCGATTCGTGCCGAACAGGTGCGGATTCTGGGCCCGGATGACCCCACCGGGCATTTCGACAATGCCCTGCAAGCCGTGGTCGTCCAGCAGATATTCGAGGGGGACCGCATGGTCTATCAGGTACGCTGCCCGGAGCTGGGCGATGCCCTGATTTTTGCCTTTGATCATGACCCTGCCGACCGCAAGCGCTACCGGAAAAACGATACGATCCAAATCGGCTGGAACTCCCGGGACCTGCTGGTGTACGAGGACTCGGAAAGCCGTCATCTTTAAACCCCTTGTCCAACGGAAAGGAGAAATTCATGACCAGAAAGCAAAATTCCGGCCAGAAACTCAGTCGGCGCCAATTCCTGACCGGTTCGGCGGCGATGGTGGGCGGCGCCCTCATCGCTCCCGGACTGGTCTTTGCCTCCACCCCCAAAAAGCCCAAGGAAATCATTGTACGGGCCTGGGGCGGCGCCTGGGGAGAAGCCCTGAAAGCCGGCGTGGCCGACGGATTTACCGCCGCCACCGGCATCAAGGTGCGCCTGGATTTCACCGAAGACAACGAGATCAAGCCCAAGATCTGGGCGGCCGTGGACCAGGGGCGCGTTCCGCCTATCCACGTCAACTGGGACACGACCACCAACGCCACCATTTCCGCCCTGCGCGGCGTGACGGTCGACCTCAGTGACCTCTCCAATCTCAAGGGGCTGCTCCCGCTGGCCAAACCCATCGGCCTCAAGGGCTACCCGCTGGTCAACACCTACGCCTATGTCTACGTCTGCGCCTACCGCCCCGAGGCTTTCCCCGATGGTCCGCCCAAATCCTGGAACGTGCTCATCGACCCCAAATTCAAGGGCCGCATCGCGCTCTACGACGACGGCATCGGCTTCACCCCGGTGGCGGTGCTCGTGGGCGGCGGCACGCGCAAGGACATCCCGAACAACATGGAGCCGGCCTGGCAGTTCTACCGCAAGTTGAAGAAGAACAAGCCGTTGCTGGGTGAGGACGCCGACTTTACCAACTGGTTCCAGAACGGCGAAATCGACGTGGCCTGCACCATCAGCGTCAACGCCCGCGCCGCCAAGCAAAAAGGCATCAAGGTATCCTGGACCGTTCCCAAGGAGGGCTGCAAGGTCGATACCGACGGCCTGTGGGTGCCCAAGGGCCTGCCGCCCAATGAGGAATACTGGGCCAAGCAGTTCGTCAACCACGCCCTGACCAAGGAAGCCCAGCAGAAATGGTGCTCCATGCTGGGCCTGCCGCCGGTCTATCCGGGCATCAAGCCGCCGCCGGACCTGGTGGGCGACGTGGCTTACCCGACCCGACCCGAGGATTTCAAGAACCTGTTGCGCATTCCGTCCAAGGTGCTGGTGGAAAATCAGCCCAAGTGGTTCGCCAAGTTCAACGAGATCTTCCAGGGATAACCGCGCCGGGCACCCGGCGGGCGGATCCTGCCGGGTGCCCGCGTCCGATCGCCATGTCTTCCGATAAACCGGCATTCAAATATCCGCTTTCCTGGCGCATCCTGGACCACGCCGAGAACGTGGCGGCGCTGTGGCCGCGGCGCTGGTCCCCGCTCACCGGATACCTGCTGCTGTTACCGGCGCTGCTGCTGGTGTTCGTGCTGGTCATCGGGCTGGTCTACATCTTCGACTACAGCCTGCACGAACTGGATCTGGCCACTTACCGGCTCAAGGATGCGTTCAGCCTGGTCAACTATCATGTCGCCCTGAAAAGCGCGACGTATCGCACCGTGGTGCTGCGCAGTCTGGGGGCCTCGTTTATCGTCACCGCCATCACCACGGTGCTGGCTTTCCCATACGCCTACGTTATGGTGCGCGCGCGGTCGTCGGGCACCCGCAAGTTTCTGCTCATCAGCCTTTTTCTGCCTTTCTTCATCGGACAGGTGGTGCGGGCCTACGGGTGGCTGATTATCCTGGGCAAGGAGGGCCTGCTCAACACCCTGCTGGCTTCCCTGGGCCTGCCGCCGATCAAGCTGATCTACAACTACCCGGCGGTGGTGCTGGGACTGGTCCAGTACATGCTGCCCTTCGCCGTGCTGCTCATCGCCCCGGCCATCACGGCTATCGGCGAGGAAATCGAACTGGCCTCGGAAAGCCTGGGCGCCAACTGGGTGAAAACCTTTCGCCACGTGGTCATTCCGCTGGCCAAACCGGGACTGGTGGGATCGGCGGTGGTGGTCTTCACCCTGACCCTGACCGATTTCGCCATGCCGGAAATCCTGGGGGGCGGCACCACCGACTTCATTGCCAATTCCATCTATGACGGTTTTTTCCAGCTATCCAACCCCGGCCTGGGATCGGCGCTCTCCATGATTCTGGTGACGCTTGGAAGCGTCTTCGTCACCGTGCTTTTCAGCCTGGCCGGCACCGGCACACTGGTGTCCAGGGAGAACGTCCGATGACGGGTTCACGAAGCAAAACAGCCGTGCTGTGGTCTGTGGTTTGGTTCAACCTGATCACCCTGAGCCTTCCGACCATCATCATCCTGGGCGCCTCTTTCACTTCGGGCAACATCGTCCAGTTCCCCCCGGACGGCTTTTCCCTGAAATGGTACGGCAAACTGTGGCTGCTGGAAGACTTCAAGGCCGCTTTCCTGCGCACGGTCTACGTCTCCGTCATCTGCACCCTGATCAGCATACCGTCCGGAACCCTGGCGGCCATTGCCCTGGCGCGTTACCGCATACGCTTCCGCACCGCGCTGCAGGTCTACCTGCTGCTGCCCTTCACCATCCCGCTGGTGGTGTCGGGACTGGGCATGATGATCATCTTCGGCGAGATCCGTATCCTGGGGCAACTGTGGCCCGTGGGTGTGGCCCTGTGCGTCATCAACCTGCCTTTCATGATCTGGGCGGTCAGCGCGACGGTCAACGCCCTGGACCCGGACCTGGAAAACGCCGCCGCCAACTGCGGCGCGCCGCCGTTGCAGGCCTTTCTGACCGTGACCCTGCCGGCCGTCATGCCCGGGGTCATCACCGGCGCACTGCTGATGTTCATCCTGGCCTTTAACGAGTTCCTGGTGAGCCTGTTCCTGACCGACGCGCGCATCGTCACCCTGCCGGTGTCCATCTACAATTCCATCCGCAGCGTCATCACGCCCGACCTGGCGGCCGTATCGGTGGTCTACATCGTAATCGCCTTCGTGGCCGTGTGGCTGCTGGACCGGCTGGTGGGCCTGGAACTGTTTTTGCGATCGAAATGAGCGCTCCCCGACTCCAAATGGCCTTCGGTGACGTGCAGGCCAAGCGGTTGCAGACACCCAACGACTTCGTCAGCCACATGGTGGAGCACATCGCCTGGCGCATGGGGTGCGCCATCGATCTGCGGTGGGCGGACAAAAACTGGTCTCTGCTGGGGCGCGCCCTGGGGACCCGTATCCGGTCTTTTACGGCCCGCAAGACCGCTGCTGCGGCCCTGGGCATGATCGACGACGGCAGTGCCGAGGTGCTCGTCCGGCTGGACGCCGGACCGCGGCTGGAACTTCGCTCCGCCGCCCCCGTCGACCGGCAATGGTTTCTGGCATCACGCTGCGAGCAACTGCCCTCCGGGCAGCCCCTGGTGGAGCTGCTGCAGGGATTATCCGAGGGGATGGGCGCCGAAATCCGCATTCTGGTGTGCACTTTCGAAGATCCCCACCACACCTGGGAGGGGATCTTCCGGGGGGTCGGCACGGCCCTTTCACGGCTGTTCACACCGCCGGTCCGACCGGCGGAAATCCCATCTGCCGTTGAAAGCGGAACTCCCGGCGACGCCGTCACCATCGTCGCCCACTCGGCCCATCGGTGTGAAATTACCCGCCGGACGGCTGAAAGCGAACTTTCGGCGACGATCGATTTCCGGGATGACCGCCCCTTTTCGTTCCGGCTGGAGGAGCCGCCCGGCAAACACAGCGTGCCGTCCGGCGCATTGGCGGGCCTGCAGGATCTGCTGCGGTTGCTGGCCGACAGGGGGGGCTTTTCGCTGCAGGCGGTCTTTCGGTGCCGACGCCTGGTATCCAGCCACGTGCTGCTGGAAGACACGGGCATGGTCGTGGGCCGGGCCCTTCACGAAGTGCTGGTTCAACGCATGAGGGCCGTTGGCGTCAATGGCGCCGGAAGCAGCCTGCAGCGGCCGGAGGACCTGGAAACGCAGGACATCCGGGTAGGCGTCAGCGTGGAGGGACGCAAATTCTGGCGTTTCGTTCCCCTGGATTCGGATTCCGAAACCCTGAAACGGCGGCTGGTCATCGGCCACACGGTATTCGGCGGGCTTTACTCCGAGGACCTGGACGATTTTCTGGACGGTCTGTCCTGGGGCCTGGGCTGCAGCCTCGTGGTGCATATCAGGCGGCTGCCGCCCCCCGAGCAGGCCTGGACCATGATTTTCGAGCGCCTGGGAGAGGCCCTGCGAGCGGTTTTCGAGGTCAACCCCTATCGCCGAGGCCTGCCGCCGGGGGTCAAGGCCAACCTGTCCTGAAACGCCAACGACCCGGAATCTTCCAAACCTCGCCGGGCCGTAACGGCTCACTACAAGCGGAGGAAAACCATGAAACCGCCGATTGCGTTTCCCGAGTTTCACCTCAGGGGCCGCAAAGCCCTGGTCACCGGCGCCTCCCGCGGCATCGGACGCGCCCTGGCCCTGGGTCTGGCCCATGCCGGTGCCGTGGTGGCGGTCACCGGCCGACATGCCGACACGCTGGCCGACACGGCCGAGGAAATAAAAGACATCGGCGGCTCGGCCGTCATCCAGGCCCTGGACGTCACCGATGTCGAAAACATCCGGGCAGGGCTCGCGGCCTGCGCCGAGCGGATGGGGGGCCTGGACATCCTGGTCAACAACGCCGGCTTCGAAAGCGTGTGCGATTCCCTGGAGGTTTCACCGGAGCGCTGGGACGCTATCCTGGACACCAACCTGCGGGGCGCCTTTTTCTGCGCCCAGGCCGCGGCGCGTCACATGACGGACACCGGCGGCGCCATGGTCAACGTCTGCTCGCTGACTTCCAGCGTAGGTGTGCCCACGGCCGTCCCCTACACCAGCAGCAAAAGCGGCCTGCTGGGCATGACCCGCGCCCTGGCCGCCGAGTGGGCGCGCTTCGGAATCCGGGTCAACGCCATCGCACCGGGCTATTTCCGCACCCGCATGACCGATGTCTTCTTCCAGGACCGACAATGGGCCGAGGACATGAACGCCAAGATTCCCCTGGGCCGCTTCGGGCATGTCCAGGACCTCATCGGCGCCACCGTCTTTCTGTGCAGCCCGGCGGCGGCATACATCACCGGCCAGATGATTACCATCGACGGCGGCTACCTGGCGGCCATCTGATCAGACGGCAGCCGCATTTTCCGTGTCGGGATCCGGAACGGGGCGCTTCCAATTTGCAAAATCGAGCAGATAGCGCAGCGAATGCCCTCTGAGGACATCGGCCAGGCGCCCGGGCGCCTCCTCGGGCGAGATGACGCCTTCGATCAGTTTCTCAAAAAGGCTCGCCTGCCCGGCAATCAGGTCCAGGGCGGCCGACATGTCCCCGCGCTGCAGTCCATACGATCCCAGAAGATCTATCTCGCGGTAGTGCAAAATGTTCAACACCCCGGCCGGCACCTGTGCGCTTTTATCCAGCCCGCTGAAATAGCACAGCCTTCCGCCGCTTGCCAGTCGTTCCACGCACTGCCGCCAGGCTTCGGCGTCCGCACATGCATTCAGCGCCAGGTCGAATCCGCCTTCGCGGGGCCGCTGCACGCACCGGATGCCCGCGGCCGTGAGAATGGGGCGGATTTTCCGGATTTTACCGGTGCTTGTCTCAACTACCAGCGGCACCACCCCCCAGCAGCGGCCCACCAGGGCGGCCAGCACACCAAGGGTTCCGCCGCCATAGATCAGCATCCGCATTCCTTTGCGGGCATGCAGCCGATGCAGCGCGTGCCAGGCGCAGCCGGCGGGCTCCGCCAGGCACGCCAGCGGAAGGGCAACCCCCTGTGGCAGAGGCACCAGGCTGCCTTTCGGCACCAGGGCGTACCGGGCGAACCCGCCGTCCCGGTGAAACCCGATGATGCGCATGTTCTCGCACAGGTTTTCCCGTCCACCCCGGCAGAAACGGCATCGTCCGCATACATCCCCCGGCCAGACCACAAAACGATTGCGGTGTTCATCGGCACCCACAAACTCGTGCCCCGGTACACGGGGCAATACCAGGTCCCGGTGCCCCTCCTTCCACATTTTGGCGTCGGTTCGGCATATGCCGCAGTAAAGCACCCGCAGCCGCACAAAGCCCGGCCGCTCCGCCGGCGGATCGTCATCCATGACGCGCAGGCGCTGCAGGCCGGTGAGCACCAATCGCATTGCATCTATCTCCTCTCGCGCTGTCGTGTTTTACGCGACGTCCCCGGGATAGGGTTCCTCGGTCAATCTCAGCAACCGGATGCACGCATCGGCAAACCCCTGCGCCTTTAGGACAGCCACGTGTTTCCTGGCCTCTTGCGCCTGCGCCGGGCGGTACACGCTGGCCTTGTCCAGGCTACACCGGATAAACCCACCGTCTTTTTCGCGGAAGTAATCCCCGCCGCACTTTAACACCAGCAACTCCACGATGCCGTCCTCCTTGGCCTTCATTGACGGGAAGCCGCTGCCGAGCGCAGCCGTTCGAGGCCTTGCCGGGGGTTTCGATTCTGCGATGCGACCCACTCTTCCAGCGTTTTCCAGGCCGCCCCGCTGGAGATGCTTGCCGCGGCCTGCGCAATGCCCTCGGTAATGTTCGCGGCACGGTTTGCCACGTAGAACACGAGCCCGGCGTTCAACAAAACGGCGTGCAGCCGGGCCCCTTCGAGATTCCCCCGAAGCAGGTCAATCAGTCTGCCTGCCTCACAGGCGACATCACCGGACGGTGAAAGCGGGTCAGGGGCCCAGACGGAAAGGCCGAAATCTTCAGGCCTGAAGGAATATTCACGAATGCCGCCGTGCGGTTCGAGTTCCGCGCAATAGGTGGTGCCGCACACCGAGGCCTCATCCATACCGCAGGTAGAATGGTCGATGGTGCCGTGAAGAACGACCGCCCGCCGATATCCCACGGCTTTCATCACCTGGGCCACCGGCAGAATCTGCTCCCTGTCATACACGCCCCTCACCGCCAGGGGGGGCATTACCGGGTTGGCCAGCGAGGCCGCGATGTTGAGGGTCGAACCGAAGGCGATGCGGGAAAGAATACGTCCCAACGCGCGGGGGTGCACCTGGGCGCTCATGCCGTTGAACAGTCCGATGCGGGACTTGCGGATGCTGGCCGCCACGGTCTCCACCGGACACTCCACGTCCACGCCCAGGGCCTCGGCCATGTCCACTGTCCCGCAAACCGAGGTGATGGCCCTCGCCCCGTGCCGGGCCATCCGGATGCCGCCGGCGGCGGCCAACACCGAAGCGGCGGTGCTGATATTGAAGGTCTTGAAGGTGTCCATACCCGTCCCGCTGTTTTCCACCAGATCGTCTGGATCGTCGATCGATATCCGGCGGGTGTCCAGGTCATAGATGGCCTCCCAGGCGCCGGCCACCTCATGCGCTGTTTCCCCCTTGGCGGTCAGGGCCGCCAGCAGGGCGCCTTGCTGCATCTCGGTGGTCTGTTCTGCAATGACCGCGGTAAAGGCCTCCCGGGCCTCCTCCCGCGTCAGATCTGCCTTCTGAATCACCCGCGCTATGTAGCCGCCAAATTTTCGGTCTTCATCCGTGAGCATCGCCGCCTCCCTTGATGGTTTCGCGTTCATGGGGCCTGCCAATAAAAAAAGCCCGCATCGGCTCCCCATGGAGCCGAACCGGGCTTCGTTTGCCATCCTACACCCCTTTACGGTTATCAGCAGGTCTTCTGGCTCTCGGATCAACTGGCAACCTGCAGCCTTCCCCCCGGAGTCGGCTCCGGAAGTGGCCGGCGTTACGCCTGAAGCAGGTTACCATCCCCGATCACAGCGGCGGGTCCGCCACGGATTTTCACCGTGTTCCGGGATGCTGAAAACCGTATCTCGGTCTGCTGCTTTGGGTACAACAACCACGGCGGGCCTGTCAAGGGGCCAATGCGCAGGGCCGTTACAGCGACGGGGACCAGCGCTCGCGCCACATTTCCCACATCATCAGGGTCCACAGGCGGTAGTGGTGACTGCAGGTGCCGCTCAGGTGCTCCTGGACGGTGCGCTGCACCAGTCGGGGGTCGAAAAGGCCCTCTGCGCGGATGCGCTCCGGCGAGAGGCAGTCCAGCATCAGTTCTTTCAGTTCGCCCCGCAGCCACCGCTCGATGGGCACCCCGAAACCGGCCTTGGGGCGCTCAAACAGCCGGACGGGCAGGTAGCGCGACAGCAGGCGCTTGAGCAGGTACTTGCCGCTGCCGTCGCGGTAGAGCAGGTTCTCTGGCAGGCCGGAGGTAAATTCCACCGCGCGGTGGTCCAGCAGCGGCACCCGGATCTCCAGGCCATTGGCCATACTGGCGCGATCCACCTTGGTGAGCATGCAGTCCGGCAGGTAGGTGTGCTGGTCCACGCACATGAGCCGTTTGAGCACCGGCAGTGCATCGCTGCGCCCGAAAACCGCCTCGAAGGTGCTGCGGGGCAGGCCACGGCCCGTCAGTTCCCGCATCTGCGCCTGCGGCCACAGGCAGACGGTCATGCGGTAAAGTTCCTGAAGCCGGGTCTCTCCGATCTGGGCGACCAGTTTGCCCCACTTCTCGCGCACGTTGGCCACCCGCAGCCGCTGGGGCAGCCATTCCCGCAGCGGCAGGTAGCACGCCTCGACCCACCCGGGCGGCAGGCGCCCCAGCAGCGCCGCCAGGGGCCTGCGAATACCCGGGGGGATGCCCGCAAACCACTTCTCCATGGAGCGGGTCATCCAGTAGCGCACGTAACCGGCGAACTGCTCGTCGCCGCCGTCCCCGGAAAGGGCCACGGTGACGTGGCCGCGGGTCAGGCGGCTGACCAGGAAAGTGGGCACGGCCGAGGAGTCCGCAAAGGGCTCGTCATAGACCTCCGGCAGGCGGGGGATGACTTCCAGCGCCTGCCGGGCATCGACGTAAAGTTCGGTGTGCCGGGTCCCCAAAGAATCGGCTACTTTGGCCGCCCAGGGGGCCTCGTTGTAGCCGGACTCGGAAAAGCCGATGCTAAACGTTTTCACCGGCGAGGCGCTGGTTTTCTGCATAAGGGCCACCACCAGCGAGGAGTCGATGCCGCCGCTCAGCAGCGCCCCCAGGGGCACGTCGCTGACCAGGCGGTCCGACACGGCCCGGGTCAGCAGGTCGTCGAGCCGATCCAGCAGCGCTTCCTCGTTTTCCTCCTGCGTGGAACCGGCTCCGGACCCGCCCGCCTGCATAGGCGGCTGCCAGTAGCACGACACCTCGAGGGTATCGCCGTCGAGCAGCAGGAAATGCCCCGGTGGCAGCTTGCGGGTGTCCCGGAAAATACTGCGCGGCGACGGTACGTACTGGTAGTGCAGGAATAGCGGCAGCGCATCCTCGTCCAGCCTGCGGGGAAAATGGCGGAAAGCCGCCAGCGCCTTCAGTTCCGAGGCGAAGAGAAACGTTCGCCCGGCGTAGTGGTAGTAGAACGGCTTGATGCCCAGCCGGTCCCGGGCGGCAAAGAGGCGTTTCCTGCGGCGGTCCCAGATGGCAAAGGCGAACATGCCGACGAACTTTTCCAGGCACGCCGTGCCCCACTGCAGGTAGGCGTTGACAATGACCTCGGTGTCGGTGCGGCTGGTAAAGCGCCGGCCGCATCTTTCCAGCTCACGACGCAGCGGCCGAAAGTTGTACAGCTCGCCGTTGTAGACGATGACGGCCTCGGCCGAAGCACTCTGCATGGGCTGGCGGCCGGCGTCGGAGAGGTCGATGATGGACAGGCGCCGGTGCCCCAACCCCAGGCCATCGCCCTCTTCCAGAAAAGTGCCGGCGTCGTCGGGGCCGCGGTGGGCCAGCGCGTCCACGGCCGGCCGCAGGTCGTCGCGGAAATCGGCAAACCGCCTGTCCACTTTGAATCCCACGATGCCGCACATATCGTTTTTCAGCTCCTCCCCGTCCGGTTTCCCCGCTGTCGGCCGGCCGCCAGGCGGCCGTAGAGGCGGCGGTGTTCCCGGATCATTTTCTCCAGCGAAAAAAGCGACAGCGCCCGCAGGCGGCCCCGCCGGCCCCAGAGTGCGGCCCGCCGGGGATGCGACAACAGGTCCAGCATTTTTTCGGCCAGAGCCTCGGGCCGCCGCGGCGGCACCAGCCAGCCGGTTGCCCCGTGCATCACAGCTTCCGGCGTGCCGCCGACCGCAGTGGCCACCACCGGCAGGCCGGCGGCCATGGCCTCCAGGATCACGTTGGAGAAGCCCTCCTCGTGGGAGGGCAGCACCGCCAGGTCGCTGGCAGCGTAAAGCTTGTCGACGTCTTCGCGCCGCCCCAGGAAGCGAATCGCCGACGACACGCCCAGCGAACGGGCCAGGCGCGCCAGCGCCTCCTGTATGCCGCGATCCTCGCCCGCCAGCAGGAAACAGGCGCGCCTGCCCCGGGCCACGACGCGGCGGGCGGCGCGTATCAGGTCGGCGTGCCCCTTGTAGGCAATCAGGTTGGCCACCGTCAGCACGACGGCCTCGTCATCATCGACCCCCAGGCACCGCCGGATGCGCCGCCGTTCGGCGGCGGTCCTGCCTTCGAAAGGCGCCACGCCGTTGTAGATCAGGTGCAGGCGGGCGGGCGGGACACGCTCCCGGCGCAGGGTGTCGGCCAGCACGGCCCGCGAATTGACGGTGATGACGTGGCTCAGAGAGTCGGCCAGCCTGTCCACGGGCCGCATAAACGGAAAACGGTCCTGGTGTGTCCCCAAAGCGCGTTTGCTGGTGACAACACCGCCCACGCCACACAGGCGGCCGGCCGCGGCCCCCAGCAGGGTCACCAGGGGCAGGAAAGCATGCACGATATCCGGACGCACCCGGCGCACACAACGCTGCAGCCGCAGGGCGGCCGGCATCAGCTTCCACGGCCGGGCGCGCAATTCCCCCGGCCGCAGCCCCCCCGAATCCACCACCACACCGAGACGGCGGTATTCTCCGGACAGCGCCCCCCCATCCTGCAGTACGAACAGCCGGCAGCGAAAGCCGCGGCCGTGCAGTCCCCGCACCAGGTGCAGCACCTGCATCTCGGCTCCGCCCACATCCAGCGAGCCGATGAGATACAAAACGGACAGCGGTGGGTTCATGGCGTTCAAGGTCAATCGGCTTCCCTGCGGGCCGCAAACAGAATGTTGGCCGCGGCGATGGGCGCGCCCAGGCGACCCAGCACCGACCGCACGGCGCTCTTTGCCAGCCGCGGCAGCCCCCCGCCGGTAAAGGACACCATCGCACGGCGCTGCACGCGGAGCACCGTGAAAAAGGGCGCCAGTTCCCGTCGCATTTCCCGGCGGGAAAAGGCCCGTTGGTGTCCCCAGCGGTGAAAGGAACGGCGGCAGTGGGGGCAGTACACCATGTTGAGGGCCATGTCCTCCCGGTAGGGCACGGTGCCTGCAAAAATACCGCCCGGCCGCAGCACGCGCCGCACCTCTTCCAGCGCCCGGCGGCCCTGCCGCGCGTCGAGGTGCTCCAGCACTTCGCTGGCCACCACCACGTCCAGCCGCCCGGCACCGAAGGGCAGCGCCTGCATGTACCCCGCGCAGGCGTCGATGCCGGCCTGCTTCAGCCGGGAGACCGCCCGGGCATCGGGATCCAGGGCAAAAATGCGCCAACCGCGCGCCGCGGCCCGTCTTTCAAAATAGCCGTCTCCGCAGCCGATGTTGAGGACCCGGGGTTTCTCCCCACCCGCCAGTCGGGCGACCGTGCGCAGCAGGATATCGTGGCGCGCCCGCGCACCGGCGAAAACGGCACTGTTTTCATTCTGGAAATGAGACCAGATGGGGTCCTGCGAATTTTCAGACATTTTCCAAATCGTTTCCGGGGGCTTCGCCCGGCGACGGCCCCTTGCCAGCCTTTACGGCAACTGCGCCCGGGCCGTTTGCAGGCTCCTTGAGACAATGAGCAGCAGCAGCACGAAACTCAAAACCGTGACGGCCGAACTGGACAGTGCGATGCCCGCCACGCCCCAGATGCGGATGAACAGCAGGTTGAACGCGACATTCAGGCACAGGTTCAAACTGCCGCTGATCATCAGGATGTGGTTGCGGTGCATGGCCGACAGCAATCGTACCATGATCATGTTGAGCACGTAAAATGGAATCTGGATCACATAGAAAGCCTGCACCTGGGCGACGACGCGGGTATCGGCGGCGGTGAAAGCCCCCCGCTGGAAAAAAAGGCGCACCACCGGCTCGGAAAGCAGGTACAACGCCAGCGCCAGGGGCACGCCGGTTGCGAAAATGCCCAGGAAGTGGTTCCTGAGGGACCGGACCACCTCCGGCAGCCGACGGGCCGCCACCAGGCTGGAAAATTCGGGCAGCGCCACGATCCACAGCGAGGCGCAGAGGGTAAAGATCATGCCGGCCAGCCGGTAGCCGTAGTTGAGAGCCGCCACGGAGCCCGGCGCCAGCATGGCGGCCATGGCGTTGTCCACCAGTACCATGCCGGTGGTCATGAGAGACCCCACCATCAGGGGCAGCATCTGCCGCCCGATATGGCGCAGGTCCGTATCGGGTCTTGTCAGCCGCGGCCGGGGAGACAGGTCCAGACGGCGCAGCCGCCAGCCCAGCAGCGCCAGTTCTGCGCCGTAGCCGGCCAGCGTGCCGGCAGCCAGGGCGTAGGCCCCCCATTGCAGTCCCCGCCACAGGACCAGCGCGGCAATGGCCAGGGGAACGCACACCGGTGCCAGCGCCACCAGGCGAAAGCACCGGTGGGCGTTGAGCACCGACCCCCACACGGCGCTGAGGCTGAAAATCAGGGTGACCGGCAGCATGACCCACACCAGGTTGCGGGTGAGGGCCATCTTCTGGGGGCTGAAGGCCGATCCCATGAGCGGGAGGACGCTGCCGGACAAGAGCGCCAGCACCAGGCACACCGCCAGCAGAAACACCAGGCTCCATCCGGTGATGTTGCCGAAAAGGTGCCGGGCTGACCGGAACCCCGCCTCCCGGCGAACGCGCACGTAGGTGGGCACGATGGCCAGGTTGAAGGAGTTCCCCAGGATGTTGACCATGAAGGACGCGTACAGAAAGGCGATCAGGTAAGCGTCCAACTGGTCGCTGACGCCGTAGCGGTAGGAGACGGCGATTTCCTTGGCCGCCACCACCACCTTCACGCCCATCGTGATGACGGTGATGGCCAGCAGCGAGGAGACATATGGTCGGCGCACTATTTTGAGCAGCTTGTCTTTGATGATGGAACACCCTCTGGGTGCGGATCCTGCCTGCATCCGCACTGGCTCGATGACGCTCCTTCTTCCCGGAATAAGGGGCGGTTGCGGCATATGCTACATAATCCATAGCGGCCCCGCCGTCCAGATGCAATTTCGCGCCTCCGGGCGGTCGCGGCAAAGCCCGTTGAGCAGCACCGGGTATTCGTGTATCTAGATCAGGGGTGTGCCGGACATTGTCTTCCGGGGTCGGCGGAACCCGCAACCTCCTGACCGGCTATCCAGGTCAGTGATGTAAGCGTTGCCAACCTGGCGGCCCTGGGCATCGTCGAGGGCATGCAGGCCTCGGTGGGTGACGCCGGCTTCACGGTTTCCATAAACGGCAGCAGCCTCAAGCAGATTCTGCAGCAGTCGACCATGCTTTTCTCGGTCCGCGATGCCCGCTGGCGGGTGGACATCCCCAACACCAGGGCACGCATCGACATCACCGGCCTGTCCGGCGCCATCCGGGTGGAAAAGGAAAAGGCGGTCTTCATGGACCTCCAGGGCCGCATCGGGCAGACGCCGGTCGAGCTGCGCATCACCGGGGCACCGCTGGTCCGCTATATCACCGACCCGAACGACATTCCCCTGAAGATTCAGGCCCTGCTGGCCGGCACGCAGCTGCATTTCTCCAGCCGAGTCAGACTGCCCATCTCCGGCAGGAACCTGGAAATGGCCCTGAAAATGTCTGGGAAAACGGATGGATGACCTGAACGACCTGCTGCGCCTGGACCTGCCGCCCATTGGCCCCATCCTGCTGGACACGCACCTGAAAATAACCCCCAAGGGCTACGATCTCTCCACCCTCAGGATCACGGTGGGGCGAAGCCGTTTGGCCGGCAGCATGGCGCTGGACACTTCCCGGCCGCAGCCGCACCTGGACGTCAAACTCGTCTCGGAGCGGATCCAGATCGACGATTTCACCACCCTCAAAAAGATGGGACCTCGGAAGAAGCCGTCTGCCGCCCAGGCCCTTCCGTCACAGCAGAAAACCGAAAAAGGGGCGGCCCGGTAACCCTCCCCGGACAAGCGGCGCAATCTCCTGTCTCCCGAAGGGCTGCGCCAGATGGATGCCGACATCAACAGGGAACTGCACGGCAAGCTGGCGGCCCACGCGGGACAGTCCGGGTTTCGGATGCTGGGCAGCGGTCTGGACGCCTTCGTGGCCCGCGCCGCGCTGAGCCACATAGCCGAACGCAGCATCGACGCTCAGTATTACCTGTTTCACGATGACCTCACCGGACGTCTGCTGATCTACCAGCTGATCAAGGCCGCCGAACGCGGGGTACGGGTGCGCATCCTGACCAACTCCCTGGCCTCCACCGACGTGGGCCTCGTGCACGCCGGCTATGTCAAGTACCGAAAAAAGCTGCTGCGCGCCGGGGTGGAGCTCTACGAAATGAACAAGCAACGGAGCCACCGGCAGCGGAACGCCAAAAAGGGCGGGTATTCCGGCTCCGGCAAGGCCAGCCTGCACACCAAGTCGTTCATCTTCGACCGCCGGGAAGTTTTCGTCGGTTCCCTGAACCTCGACCCGCGCGCCGTGGTGCACAACACCGAAATCGGCATGGTCCTGGATTCCAGGGAAATTGCCGTTGGCATGGCGGACTGGTTCGACCACAACATTGGGAAAGTCGCCTTCCGGCTCGAGCTGCAAAAGGGTGCCAACGGGCAGGAAAAAATCGTCTGGCACGGACTGGAGAATGGACAGCCACGTATTTTCACAGTTGACCCATACACCAGCGTGTGGCGCCGAATGGGGATCCGCCTCATGTCGCTGCTGCCCATCAAATCCCAGTTGTGAAAAAGGGCCTCAAGAATCCAGTCCAATGCAGTTGGTGCTTTTTCCCGGTGTGTTTTCATGCTATGGGGCGGAACCTGCCACACGATCTGTTCGACGATTCAGCCGGTGCGTCGCCTGGGCATTCACCCGCGGCCCGGTTTTCGAAATGACCGACAGGAGCTGACACGGAACCCTATGTTGAAATACAGCAGGAAAGGCACGCTGGTTCTGATCGGTGGTGCTGAAGACCGTAAATACGAGAAAAAAATCCTGAACCACATCATCCGCATCAACAACCCCTCCAAAGTGGCGGTTTTTCCGACCGCCAGCAGCTACCCCGGCGAGGTCTACGAGACCTACCGGAGGGCTTTCCGGGATCTGGGTGCCGAGGAGGTGTTTTGCGTGGACATCCGTTACCGCGACGAGGCCGACCGGCCGCGGTATCTGAAGATGATAAACGAGGCCGACCTGATTTTCTTTACCGGCGGCGACCAGGAACGGCTGGTGGAGATTCTGCAGGGAAGCCGCATCATCAAGCGGGTGCGCTACCGCTACAATCACGGCGCGACCGTGGCCGGCACCAGCGCCGGCGCATCGGCCCTGGGCGACCCCATGGTGACCAACGGCAATGACACGGGTGGGTTCAAGAAGGGGGCCATCCGCATCAGCAACGGTTTCGGCTTTCTCAAACGCCTGGTGGTGGACACCCACTTCCTGGCCCGGGGGCGCATTCCGCGGCTGGCGCAGATCCTGTCCAGCGGCAGGAGCCGCCAGGCCATCGGCCTGGACGAAGACACGGCCGTGGCCGTGCATCCCGACCGCACCTGCGAGGTGGTGGGCAACAGCATGGTAACGGTCATGTCCAGTTACACCCTGCACTACTCCAGCTATTACCAGGCCTCTACCGACGACCTAGTGGGGATGGACCGTATCCACATCAGTTTTCTGGCACCGGGGATGAAATACAGCCTGCCCAAGCGACGGATCATGGGGGGCGACGGCGGAAACGAACGCAGGGCGCGGCTGGATCCGGAGCGGGTCAAGGCCCACACCGCCCTGCGCTATTGTGCCAACGACGACGACGAATCCTGACACGGGCCTTCATCCCGCATACCCCGCAGGAAGGCCTCGGGTCTCAAGCGATGGCCGTATCTGCCGATAAGGGAGAACGATCGGAGAAAAATTCTTTTAAACAAAACGCTCCCTCCTAAGGAGGCCATCGTGGCGCTTTTCGAGTGGAAATCCGAGTACAGTGTGGGGATCGAGAAATTCGACCGCCAGCACCGGCTGCTGGTGGGCTACATCAACGAACTCTACGAAGCGCTGCTGGCCGGTCGCGGCCGCAGGGCCCTGGCCCACGTGCTCAACGGCCTGATGGTCTACACGCGGACCCACTTCGCCGACGAGGAGGAGATGATGCGCCGCTGCGGGTATCCGGGATACGCCGAACACAAGCGCAAGCACGAGCAAATAACCGCCCATGTGCGCATGCTCAAGAACAGGTTTGAGCAAGGTGAAATAGACAGCCCCATCGAGATCACCAATTTCCTCAACGACTGGCTGGCCCGGCACATCATGGGCACCGACAAGGCCTACGGCCCTTTCCTGTCCGAAAAGGCGCGCTGAGCGGCCTCCCTATTTCGGCTTGGGCGGGCTGATAAGCGCCTGCCCGTCCAGCACCAGGGTGCCTTCCTGGTTGGCGCAGGTAGTCCTGAGCACCACCCGTTTCTTTTCCCGCAGCACGTCAGCCACTTCCACACGTGCCGTGATGGTGTCACCCATACGCACCGGGGCCAGAAAATTGAGTTCCTGGCGGATGTAGATGGCGCCCGGACCCGGCAGGCGCGTGCCGATGACGGCCGAGATGAACCCGCCCAGCAGCATCCCGTGGGCGATGCGCCCCTTGAAAAAGGTCTTGGCGGCGTAGCTTTCGTCGATATGGGCCGGGTTAAAGTCACCGGTCACACCGGCAAAGAGGTACACGTCCGATTCCGAAATGGTCTTGGAAAACTCGGCCGCGTCTCCCACCTTGATCTCATCAATGGTTTTCCCGATCATTGCGTTCCCGCTCCTTTCCGCTGGGGTTTCTTTTCAGGCTAAGTCAAAGTGCCGCCGATTTCAACCCCGCAGCACTCCGGCAACAAGGCAACCGCAAACAGCGATTGGCACGGTTTCCCCTAAGTCCTTTCAGGGTATGCGCACACCCGGGTTCGGGGTGCGGTGCGGCTTGCTTGCGATTGTCCTGTGCGCGGCACGGGTTTGCCTTGACACCGGGGAGTGCTTTCTCTATGGTTTCAGCACTCTGCCTGTCGCTACAGGCAGGGTCCGACTGCGCATTGCGCCCAGCGCTGAAACGAGAAATGACAGGGGCCGCCGCTCTCCCGGCACCCTGCACAAAAAAGGAGATCCCCATGCCCGGCTTTGAAATTTTCGGTGACGAGGAACGCAGAGAGGTTCAGGACGTACTGGATACCGGGGTCCTGTTCCGCTACGGGTTCGACGCGGCCCGCAAGGGGCACTGGAAGGCCCGGGAACTGGAAAAGGAGATCACCGCCCTGACCGGCGCGGCCCATTGCCACGTGTGCGCCAGCGGAACCGCGGCCCTGTCCGTGGCCCTGGCGGCCTGCGGTGTGGGCGCCGGAGACGAGGTCATCGTACCGCCCTTCACCTTCATCGCTACCGTCGAGGCGGTGCTCAATGCCGGGGCGGTGCCCGTGTTCGCCGACATCGACGAAACGCTGTGTCTCGATCCGGCCGCCGTGACACGGGCCGTCACCCCCCGCACACGGGCGGTGCTGCCGGTGCACATGTGCGGCGCCATGGCCCGCATCGACGCCCTTCAAAAGGTTTGTGAAGAGCACGGACTGATCCTCATCGAGGATGCCTGCCAGGCCTTCGGCGCCACCTTCCAGGGCAGGGCCCTGGGGACCTTTGGGCGCATGGGATGCTTTTCCTTCGATGCCGTCAAGACCATCACCTGCGGCGAGGGCGGGGCCGTGATCACCGACGACGCGCAGCTGTACGCCCTGGCCGACGCGTGGGCCGACCACGGCCACGACCACGTGGGCGACGACCGCGGCCTGGAGGGGCACC
Source organism: Desulfobacteraceae bacterium (assembly GCA_027061725.1). Classification (GTDB taxonomy): domain Bacteria; phylum Desulfobacterota; class Desulfobacteria; order Desulfobacterales; family JALSRD01; genus JALSRD01. The sequence continues at coordinate 13,064 of JAMOVG010000230.1, read as the reverse complement.
CCATCCTGGGGACCAACTGCCGCATCAGCGAACTCAACGCCGCCGTGGGGCTGGCCCAGGTGCGCAAGATGCCGCACATCCTCGAGACCCAGCGGCGCCACAAGGGCGCTCTAAGGGAAGCACTGTACGGCATCGAGGGACTGGCCTTCCGCGAAGTGCCCGACCCGCGGGGTGATTCGGCCACTTTCCTGTCCTTCTTTCTGCCCGACGAGGACAAGGCACGGAAAACGGCCGCGGCGCTGGCCGCCGGCGGTGTGGACGGGTGCTTCTACTGGTACGACAACAACTGGCACTACCTGCGCCGCTGGGACCACCTGAAAAAACTGAAATCCGCCGCCCGGCTGCCGTTGACCCTGCTCGACGAGGTTCCTGACTACAGCCGGCTGGCGCTTCCCCGCTCGGACGCCGTCATGGGCCGCACCATCTCCATGCTGATCAAGCTCTCCTGGACGGACGATGAAGTCGCACAACGGGGGGAGAAAATGGCGGCCATCATCCGGCAGGCATGAAAAAGGGTTGTCCGTGCGGGTCTCTGGCCGGAATCTAAATGAGGAAATCACCGATGTTCAGAAACTACAAGATGGTGCCGCGCCTGGTTTTCGGCCGCGGCGCCTTCAACCAGCTGGGAGACATCCTGGCGGAGAAACGCACCGCCGACTGCTCTGCCATGATTTTCGTGGTGGACGACGTGTTCCGGGACAAGCCGTTGGCCGACCGACTGCCGGTCGAACCGCGTGACCGGCTGCTGTGGGTCAATGTGGACGAAGAGCCCAAAACCGGCTACGTCGACCACCTGACGCAGCTGGCCAGGGAGCACACCGCCGCCGAGGGCACCCTGCCCGCCGGGGTCATCGGTATCGGCGGGGGCAGCGCCATGGACCTGGCCAAGGCCGTGTCCCTGATGCTGACCAACCCGGGGTCGTCGGCCGACTACCAGGGCTGGGACCTGATCAAAAACCCGGCCGTCTACCACGCGGCCGTGCCGACGCTGTCCGGTACCGGGGCCGAGGTGTCGCGCACTGCCGTGCTCACCGGCCCGGAGAAGAAACTGGGCCTCAATTCCGACTACACGGTTTTCGACCAGCTGGTGCTGGACCCCGAACTGATCGCCGATGTGCCCGTGGACCAGTGGTTCTACACCGGCATGGACTGCTACATTCATTGCGTCGAGTCGCTCAACGGCGACTTCTGCAACCCTTTCAGCCAGGCCTGCGCCGAAAAGGCGCAGGACCTGTGCCGGAAAGTTTTCCTGGAGGGCGGGGAGCAGCGCGATGATGACCTGATGATGGCCTCCTTCCTGGGCGGCCTGAGCATCGCCTATTCCCAGGTGGGCGTCTGCCACGCCCTGTCCTACGGCCTGTCCTTCGTGCTGGGACTGCACCACGGCATCGGCAACTGCGTGGTATTCGACTACCTGGAGGAGTTTTACCCCGAGGGCGTGCGTGACTTCCGCCGCATGCAGGAGCGCCACGGCATCGAACTGCCCCGCGGCCTGACCGCAGACCTGGACGAGGCCCAGGTGGAAAAGATGATCGACGTCTCGATGGTGATGGAACCCCTCTGGGAACACGCCCTGGGCAGCGATTGGAAAACCATCATGACGCGCGACCGCGCCCGCGAACTCTTCCTGCGGATGTGACCCGGCCGCCCGGCTTTTTTTCAGGAAGGAACAAGACCATGCAGGACCTGCCCGACTGCTACGGCATCATCCCGGCACGCTACCAGTCCAGCCGCTTCCCCGGAAAACCGCTGGCCGAAATCCTGGGAAAACCCATGTTCTGGCACGTGTACGAGCGCTCGCGCCGCTGCCCGGACCTGAAGAAGGTGGTACTGGCCACCGACGACGAGCGCATCGCCGAAGCCGCACGGCGCCTGGAGGTGCCCGTGGTGATGACCGCCGAAAACCACCCCAGCGGGTCGGACCGCGTGCTGGAGGCCGCCCGGTTGCTGGACATCCCCGACGAGGCCATCGTCATCAACATCCAGGGCGACGAGCCCACCGTCGAGCCGGTCATGTTCCGGCAGGTGCTGCGCCCCTTCCGCCGGCCGGGTGTCGACGTGGCCACCCTGGCGCGGCCCATGCCGGCAGAAGAGGCCGCAGACCCCGACCGCGTTACCGTTGCGCTGGCGCAGAATGGCAAGGGCCTGTATTTCTCCCGGGCCGGCATACCCTACCCCCACAACCGCAAGGTGCAGTACTACGAACACGTGGGGCTGTATGCCTACCGGCTGGCCATACTGCAGCGCTACGTGGATCTGGGCCCCAGCCCCCTGGAGGAAACCGAGGGACTGGAGATGCTGCGCCTGCTGGAAAACGACATCCCCATTTTCGTCGAGATCATCGACTGTGTCAGTGTGTGCGTGGAACGGCCGGAAGACATCGCACGTGCCGAAAAAATCCTGACGAACCATGGATAAAACGGCTGCCCCCCACGCCAGGCGACAGGTCTCCGCGGCCGCGCTGCTCTTTTGGATCTTTGCAGCCGCCTTGGCGGGCATGCCCGCGGGAACCTTTCCGCCCACACTGTTCGGCCTGCTGGCCCTGGCCGTGTGGCTCTTCTCGCTCACGGCTCTTCGTCAGGCCCCCTTCCTGGTCCGGCAACGCTGGCTGTGGCCGGTATTGGCCATGATGGTGCTGCCCTGGATCGGCCTGATCTACTCCCCGGACAAGAGCGGCCTGGGCCTCGAATACGCCCGGAAAACCTACTACTGGCTGTACGCGCTGGCCCTGGCCTCAATCCCGCCGGAAAAGTTCAGGGCCCGGCACCTGATCACGGCTTTTCTCGCCGGCCTGGCCTTCAACGCCGTCTTCGGCGCCCTGCAGTTCGCCGGGCTGTATCCGCTCAAAGGCAACGTGGCCAGCGGACTGGGGCGCGGCTACAGCACACTCTCGGCCTACCTGGTCACGGGCATGCTGATCGCCTCCTTTTTCATCAGGAAGACGGAAAGTTGGAAAGCCAAAGGCGGCCTGCTGCTGCTGATGGCCGTTTACTTCTTTCACCTGGTGATCCTGTTCGGCCGCACGGGCTACCTGACCTTCATCGTGCTGTCGCCCCTGATGGTGCGCAACTTCTTTCACCGCGCCAGAATATGGATGATCGCCGTGGTATGCATACTGCTGGTGGGGGCCATGTTCCTGTCTCCGGTGGTCCGGAAGCGTGCCGCCCTCACGGTGCAGACCCTCAAGTATCACCTCTCGGCCGGCCCCGATGAGGCCTGGGGACGAAAGTACTCCTCTCACCAGGACCGGTTTTTCATGTGGCACAAGGCCGCCAGCCTATTCTGCCAACACCCGCTCATCGGTGTGGGCACCGGCGGGTTTCGCAGCATGGTCCAGAAAACCAGCCCCCCCGGAACGCCCCTGATGGTTCATCCCCACAACGACATCCTCTACATGGCCGTCAGCTACGGCATTCCAGGGCTGCTTGTTTTCGCGTGGTTCTTCGGGACGCTGCTTCGTGCGGCCTGGCCGCGCCGTGACACGGATGTGGGGTTCTTCGTGCTGTCGGCCACCCTGGTGATTCTGTTCAGCGGCCTGTTCAACGCCCAGATCCTGGATGCCGGAATGCTCTTTTTCCTGGCCTGCGTGGTGGGGATGCTGCGCTGGGTGACGGCGGGTTCGCAGAGACAAGTGTAGGGGCAAAAGCGCTGAGAAAACCCAGCGGCGGAGGCGCCCGGCGACCAGGCGGGGCAGCCTCCGGCTTTTCACAAGGTCATCAGGAATCGATGGCCTTTTTCAGTTCCGCCAGGGTCTCGTCGGGCATCTTGAAGGAGTGTTCGGGTGCCGGAAACGCCCGCTCGCGGACTTCCTTTTTGTACTCCGCCAGCGCCTCCAGGATGATGGGACGGATCTGAGTGTACTGCTTGACGAACTTGGGCACGAACTTGTCGAACAGGCCCACCATGTCGTGGGTCACCAGCACCTGGCCGTCCACATCCGGCCCGGCGCCGATGCCGATGACCGGCACCTCCACCGCCTCGGCCACCAGTTTGCCCAGCGGGGCGGGTACGGCTTCCAGGATTATGGAGAAAACGCCGGCATCCTCCAGCGCGCGGGCGTCGTCGATGATCGCCCGGGCAGCGGCCACGTCCTTGCCCTGCATCTTGAAGCCTCCCAGGGCACTGGCCGTCTGGGGTGTCAGGCCGATGTGCCCCTGGACCGGGATGCCGGCCTTGACGATGGCGGCCACGGTGGGGGCAAAATCCACCCCGCCCTCGAGCTTGACCACGTCGCAGCCGCCCTCCTTCATCAGGCGACCGGCGTTGATGATGGCGTCCCGAACCGAGGTGTTGTAACTCATGAAGGGCATGTCGCCCACCACCAGCGGGCCCTTGCAGCCGCGCATGACGGCGCGGATGTGGTGAATCATGTTCTCCATGGTGACTTCCACGGTGCCGTCCAGCCCCATCACCACCATGCCCAGCGAATCGCCCACCAGAACAATATCCACGCCGGCCTCGTCGGCCATCAGGCCGAAGGGGTAATCGTAGGCGGTGACCATCACCAGCGGGCGCCCTTCTTTCTTGGCGTCGCGAATATCCAGAACCGTTACCTTTTTCCCACTCATCTTGATCGCTCCTTTCTGCTGACAGGCCCCGTGGCGGGCGGGCCTGAATTTTTCAATAGTGTGCCTGCATGGTCTCCACAAGGGTGGTTAGTGTACGATTGACCGGCACCTGGATTCCCAGGCGTTCGGCCTCCCGCACCACGAAACCGTTAATGGCGCTGATCTCGGTCTGCCGCCGGTGGTCCACGTCCTGGCCCATGGAAGAGCGGTTGGCGGCCGTGTCACGGGCCACACCCAGCATACGCTCCACCGCGTCGTCGGCCACCGCGACCTCCAGGGCCCGGGCCACGGCGACGGCCTCCTCCACGGCGGTGGCCGCCAGGTCGCGGGTCTGGGGCAGATCCAGCAGTTCGCCGTTGCGAATGCCGGTCAGGGCCGTGATGGCGTTAATGCCGATATTGACCAGCAACTTGTTCCACACCACGGCGCGGATGTCAGTGCTCACGTCGGTCTCGATGCCGGCGCCGGTGAAAAAAGCCGCCGTCTTTTCGGCCGGCTCCGCGTCGTCGCTATCCCACATGCCGATGATGGTGGTGGAGCGGCCGGCATGGCGCACGCGCCCCGGACCGAGCAGGGTGGCGCCGTGGGCGGTGGTGCCGGCGATCACCCGGTGGGCACCCACGGCTTCTGCCAGGATGTCCGCATTGCCCATGCCGTTTTGCATGGTCAGGGCGAATCCCCTGTCTCCCAGTAGCCGGACTGCGGTTTCGGCGGCCGACGGCGTGTGCATTGATTTGACGAAAATGATGGCCAGGTCGGCCGTTCCGACACTGGCCGGGTCGGTCGTCGCCCTGACCGGGATGGTCCGTGTTTCCCCCTGCCACTCGTAGGAAAGCCCCTTGCGGTTAAGCGCGTCGACGTGCTCCTGCCACACGTCCACCAGCCAGACCTCGGCACCGGATTCTGTCAGCAGGCCGCCGAAGAGACACCCCATGGCGCCCGCACCGATGATCACTGTTTTCATACGCAAACTCCTTGTTTTGAAAAAGCCGTCAGGCGTCAGCCCTCAGGCATCTGCTTGTGGGTGTCAAAGCAAATCCCATTTCAAACACCAGATTGACCGTCTCGCAATACACCGGCGGCTGCCCCTGCAAAACCCCCGGCCAACAGCACCTGGCTTCCTGTCCCCGCAACCAGAAACCGGATGCGTTATTTTTCACTTCGCTACCAGCTTCGCCAGCCACATGGTCAGGGGCGAGTAGAAGGTGATGATCAGCAGGTCCACCAGCAGCACGGCCAGGAACGGCAGGATACGGCGGCTGATGGCTCCCAGGCTGTCCCCCGAAATCGAGCAGGAGACGATCAGGCAGATGCCCATGGGCGGCGTCAGCATGCCGATGGCCAGGTTGGTCACCACGATGGCGCCCAGGTGCACCATGCTGATGCCCAGCGACGGCAGCATGGCCGTGATCATGGGCACCAGCAGGATCAGCGAGGCCGTGGTTTCCACGAAGGTGCCGGCGATGAGCAGCACCAAATTGATGAGCAGCAGCAGGACCACGGGGTTTTTGCTCATGCCCAGCATGGCGCCGGCCAGCTGAGCGGGGATGTTTTCAATGGCCGCGATCCAGCTGAAAATGGAAGCCGTGGCGATGATGAACATGACGATGGCCGAGGTCACGGCCCCGTCCCGGAAAATGGGGAACAGGTCTTTGGGACCGATCTTGCGGTAAATGAGCATGCCCACCACCAGGGCATAGACCACGGCCACGGCCGCCGACTCGGTGGCCGTAAAGACCCCGAAAAGAATACCGCCCAGGATGATCAGGGGCGCCCCCAGGGCCAGCAGCGCCCGCTTGAAGGTGCGCCACACCTCGGCCAGGGAAAAAGGCGTGGTGGCGGCGTAGCCCTGTCGGACGGAGATGAAGGTCGACACGGCGATCAGTGAAAGGCCGATCAGGATGCCCGGAAGGATCCCGGCGGCAAACAGCTGGCCGATGGAGGCGCCCGTCAGGAAACCGAAGATGATCATGGGGATGGAGGGGGGGATGATCACCCCGATGGAGCCCCCGGAGGCCTGCACCGCGGCGGCAAAATCCGAGGCATAGCCCGACTTTTTCATGGCCGGGATCAGGATGGCGCCCACGGCGGCGGCATCGGCGGCGGCCGACCCCGAAATGCCGGCGAAAAACATGGCCGAGACGATGGTCACCGCGGCCAGCCCGCCGGGCAGCCAGCCCACCAGGGCGTTGGCGAAATCGATGATGCGGCGGCTGATGCCGCCCCACTCCATGAGCACCCCGGCGAACATGAACAACGGCACGGCCATGAGGTGGAAGGAGTCCGTGCCCCCGAACATACGCTGTACCATCATCATCATGGGGAAATCGCCCTGCACCAGGATGCCCAGCACGGACGCCACGCCGATGGCGATGGCGATGGGAGCGTTGAGGGCGAAGAGTGCCAGAAGGGCGATGAGCAGAACTTCGGTGGTCATGGCGTCCCTCTCCCTCTGATTTCCTGTAGCAGGAAGGCCAGCGCGTGCACCAGCAGAATGGCGCCGCTCACGGGAATGATGGCGAAAATGATCCACTTGGGAAGGTACAGCGCGGGGGAGATCTGCAGGCGCACGAAGTAGGAAAACTGGACCCCGTATACGATCATCACAACGAAAAAGGCGATGGAGACGAGGTGCACGAAAATAGCGGTCAGGCGCTGCCAGGCCGCCGGCAGGCGGGTGTAGAGCATGTCGATGCCGGGGTGCACACCCCGGTGGTAGGCCACCGAAGCGCCCAGGAAAGTGAGCCACACCAGCATGAAACGCGCCAGCTCCTCGGACCAGAAAAGGGACTGGTTGAGAACATAGCGAAAAAAGACCTGTACCGCCACGATGACCGCCATGGAGAATCCCAGCCCGAAGAGGAGATACTCGATCCAGCGGTTCAGGAGTCGGCTTAGAAAATGCAGGTTTATCACCAATCGACTTTCCTAGGGACAACGTGAAGCGGGACGCCGCGCCCGCGGTGCGGCCACAAAGGAGAACCCCGACCGGGCCGGTGCCCGATCAGGGTCTGTTCAAACGCCACTTGACGGGAGGCTATACCACAGCCATCGTCCGGCGGCAACCGCCGGACGATGAAGCGGGTGTCGGCTATTTCGTGGCTTCCATGACCTGCAGCAGCAGGTTCTGGACCTTGGGAACCTTAAAGAGATCCATGTCTTTGAGCCCGGCCACCTTGGCGCGGAAGGAGGCGATGTCCGGGTGCTCCTCAACGATCATGCCCTTCTCCTTGAGAAACGCCAGGCGGGCGGCGTTCTTGTCACGGTTGTCCTTGCGCTGGTACACGGCCGCTTCGTACATGGCCTTCTGGATCATGTCCTGATCCTTGGGGTCCAGGGTTTTCCACCAGGTGAGCGAGGCGACGTCGATGTGCGGCGAATAGACGTGGCGGGTGAGCGTCATGTACTTCTGGATTTCGTAGAACTTGTAGACCTTCATGACCCACAGCGGGTTTTCCTGGCCGTCGATGACACCCTGCTCCAGCTCGGTGTAAATGGGCCAGGGCATGGGCGTGGGGTTGGCGCCCAGCGCCTGCCAGATGGCCTTGTGCAGGGCCGAGGCCATGACCCGGATCTTCAGGCCCTTGACGTCGGCGGCGGTCTTGACCGGCCGCTTGTTGTTGGTCAGGTTGCGGAAGCCGTTTTCGGAAAAACAGAGCCCCTTGAAGCCGGCGGTTTCCAGGTCCTTCAGGATGGCCTTGCCCAGCGGGCCGTCCAGCACCCTGTCCACCTGGGCGTAATCTTTGAAAATGAAAGGATAGTTGATCACGCGCACGATGGGGTCGAAGGTGTCGAAGGGGCCGCCGGTGATGATGCCGAGCTGCACGGTGTTCATCTGGATCTGCTGCAGGATCTCGGTTTCGTTGCCGATGGACTTGGAGTGGAATATCTGCACCTCGTACTTTCCGCCGGAGCGCTGCTCCAGCAGTTCCTTGAACTTTTCCGCCACGATGTTCTGGGCCGAACCCGGCTTGGTCACCACGCCCAGCTTGATCTTGACAGCCGCCAGGGCGGATCCGGTGGTAACGAGCATCGCCAGTGCAATGGCCAGTGCAGCAAACTTTTTCATGGGGCCTCCTCTTCTTTCGTGTAGTGTGGTACAAGCAGAAACTACTATTAGTATACTAATCATAATAAATATCTTCTCGGGCAGTCAAGAACTACTTGCAACGGCCGAAAATAGCCATAACCCCGCGTTTCATATTGACAATGACGCCAGGGCAGGGTAATTTTCAGCCGCTTTTCACCGATTTCACACCGAAGGGAGACGCCATGAGGAGACATCGCTTGTACGCAACGGCGATTGCCGCCGTCGTCCTGGCCATTTCACTGTGCACGCCGGCCTGGTCCCAGGACCCGCAACAGAGCCGCGTCGTGCACCTGGAACTGACCGCCGGCGGCGATTACCTGACCGGCCACAGCGACTACAGCATCGGCGGCGGTCAGCCCATCAGCGCCCTGCACTTTCCCCTGGACGTGTGGCTGTGGTCCGTGGGTGGCCGGTTGAGCGTGATGGAGCGCTTCAATTTCGGCATCCGCTACCGCGGCAACATCACCAACGACCCGGGTTCGACCACCGACTCGGACTACGGCGTCTTCCGCCGCGCAGGAGTCTCGTTGCCCACGGTTTCAGCCTACTCGCTGGACATCTACTCGGAAACCGAGGCCTCGCTGGATGCGGACCTTCTGGATGCCTACGCGGAGTGGGGATTTTACAGGAGGGCCGACTGGACGTTCCTGGTCGGGTTCAAGTACACTTACCAGAAGTTCCGCTACGACATGTCCAACATCGTCCAGAGCTACCCCTCCCTGCCGGGCATCCCGGCGTTTTCCCTCCAGGGGCCCATCGCCAACTACGAGGTGAAATACAAGATTCCCCTCATCACCGCCGGCATCACTTACGGCGGCGACAAGTCCCGCTTCGGCATGGAAGCCCGCTTCGGCTACTCCTGGTACGCCAAGGCCGAGGACAACGGCAACTGGTTCAGCCGGCAGCCGCCGCTAATCTTCAGCGGCGACAGCGACGGGCCGGCCTACAATCTGTCGTTCAACGCCCGTTACAACATCACCCCCAACTGGTTCCTCAACGCCGGTGTGGAATACCTCAAGGTCGATGCCGACGGCACCCAGACCCAGATCCTGGGCGGTGGATATACCGCCACCACGAACCAGGACATCGACACCGAGCAGACCAGTATCATGCTGCAGGCCGGGTTCCGGTTCTAGTTTCCGAAAACCACCCCCACGTACCCCACGAAACTTTCGCCCGGGCTCTTGTCGTAGCTGGTGGCGTAGGCCACCTCGTGGGCCCGGGTGGCGCCCGCCTCGCGGGACGCGGCAATGGCCGTGGCGGCCGCGCCGGAGCAGCAGGCGTTGTGCCGTTGCACACCTTCCTCGATGACCCGCTCCGGCGCCATGGCCAGCATGGCGTCGATCACCCGCCGGTCATTTTCGTCGCGCACCCAACGCAGGGCTTCCGGCCCCGCGCCCACGGGCGCAAAACCGTAATTGCTGCCGTAGTGGGTCAGGTCGGTTGAACCGATGATGCGCAGGCGCTTGCCGTCCCGCGCGGCCAGGCGCGCCGCGGTTTTTCCGATCTCCAGCGATTCCGGCACCGGCGGCACCCCAATGGGCACGATGCGGGCCTCGGGGTGGAAATATTTTACGAAAGGCAGTTGCAATTCGATGGTGTTGTCCTGGACAAAATTGTCGGGCGTCTCCACCCGGAATTCGAAGCGGTCGACCAGTTCCGCGGCCAGTTCTTCGTCCACCGCCAGCGGCCCGAAGGGTGTTTCCCAGCGGCCCCGGGCCATGATGAAGCGGGGGTCCGATGGCCGCAGGTGCATGCCGAACAAAAGCACCACGTCCGCCGGATCGCCGGCCGCCAGGCGGTGGATAACATCGCAGGCGATACTGCCGCTGAAATACCACCCCGCGTGGGGCACGATGCCGCCCATTGGGCTTTCCAGGGGGACCTCCCGTTCACGGGCTTCTTTTAAAAAATCCTGGATCTGCCGTTCGCAGGACCCGGCGTCGGCCGGGTACCAGCTGCCTGCAAATATTGCTCTCCGGATACCCATCTTGACTCTCCTTTCGGTGCCGGCCGCAGCCGGGGGGAGGCGTTCCGCCCTTTCCACCGACACCTGACAGCTTTTCTAAAAAAATAAGCCTCTGCCGGACGGTCTGTCAACCGGCAAAACAATCGCAAGTGGCCGGCGGCTCGGTCCTCGCCTTTCAGCGCCGGCGGCCGGGATATCCCTGTCCTCGCAGCGCGGACAAGGCCTTTCCGCTCCGGCACAACCGCCACGTCCATTTTTGGCGACAAGCCTTTTCATCCCACGAATAATGATTACTCTATACGGGAAAACACGAATCCGTCCGCTTGCGCGGGTACGGCCTATTGCCCGACAACGACGGAAGACGGACAACGAACAACCCGGGAGGAACACATGTGGGAATACACGGACAAGGTCAAAGAGCATTTTCTCAATCCGCGCAACGTGGGCGTTATCGAGGATGCCGACGGCGTGGGTGAAGTCGGCTCCCTGTCCTGCGGGGATGCGCTGACCCTCTATATAAAGGTAGGCGACGACGGCCGCATTACCGACGCCAAGTTCCAAACCTTCGGCTGCGCCAGCGCCATCGCCTCTTCCTCGGCCCTGACCGAAATGATCAAGGGCATGACCCTGGAGGAGGCCGAAAAAATCACCAACGACGACATCGCCGGGTATCTTGGTGGACTGCCCAAGGAAAAAATGCACTGCTCGGTCATGGGGCGCGAGGCCCTGGAAAAGGCGATTGCCGCCTACCGTGGTGAGGCCGAGAAACAAATCGAGGGCAACATCGTGTGCGAGTGCTTCGGTGTAACCGACATCCAGATCGAGCGCACGGTGCGGGAAAACAAGCTTTCCACCATCGAGGACGTCACCGACTACATCAAGGCCGGCGGCGGCTGCCAGAAGTGCCACGAACAGATTCAGCAGATCATCGACGGCGTCTACGGCAGGGAAGCGCCGGCGCCCAAGAAGGAAAAAAAGCTGACCAACATCCAGAAGATCAAGCTCATCGAGGAGACCCTCGATCGCGAGATCAAGCCGTCGCTCAAGCAGGACGGCGGCGACATCGAACTGGTGGACGTGGACGGCAACACCGTGCTGGTACGGCTGTGCGGCGCCTGCGCCACCTGCCAGATATCCCAAGTGACGCTCAAGGACTACGTGGAAAAGAAGCTGCGTGAACTGGTCACGCCCGAACTGGTCGTCGAGGAGGCTTAATCATGGACAGGGTATACGTGGACAACAACGCCACCACCCGCGTGGCGCCGGAAGTGCTCGATGAAATGCTGCCGTACCTAAAAGACCTTTACGCCAACCCCTCCAGCATGTACAGCTTCGCCGGAGAGGTGGCCGAAAAACTCAAGGAGGCCCGCGCCCGCGTGGCGGACCTGCTGGGCGCCGACACGGAGGAAATCGTGTTCACCAGCTGCGGCTCGGAAAGTGACAGCACCGCCATCTGGGCGGCCGTCAACGCCAACCCGGACAAGCACCACATCGTCACCACGCGGGTCGAGCACCCGGCCGTCAAGAACCTCTGCGAGCACCTGGCGCGCAAGGGCTGGCGGGTAACGTTCGTGCCGGTGGACGGCAAGGGCCGCCTGGACACCGATTATCTGTACCGCAGCTTGACACCGGACACCGCCATTGTCAGCGTCATGTGGGCCAACAATGAAACCGGCGTCATCTTCCCCATCGAGGAAATCGGCAACGAGGTGCGTGAACGCGGCATCATGTTTCACACCGACGCCGTGCAGGCCGTGGGCAAAATCCCCATCGACCTGCGCCACGCACCGGTGGACATGCTTTCGCTATCCGGCCACAAGCTGCACGCCCCCAAGGGCGTCGGCGTGCTCTACATCCGCAAGGGCACCAAGTTCTCGCCCTTCCTCATCGGCGGCCACCAGGAGCACGGCCGGCGGGGCGGCACCGAGAACGTGGCCTCCATCGTGGCCCTGGGCAAGGCCTGCGAACTGGCCCGCCAACACATGGACGCAGAAAACACGCGGGTGAAAAAGCTGCGCGACAGGCTGGAGGCGGGACTGCTGGCCGCTATCCCGGCCTCGGCCGTAAACGGCGACATCGACAACCGTCTGCCCAACACCTGCAACATCGGCTTCGAGTCGGTGGAGGGCGAGGCCATCCTGCTGCTCATGGACCAGCACGGCATCTGCGCCTCGTCGGGATCGGCCTGCACCTCGGGATCGCTGGAGCCTTCCCACGTGCTGCGCGCCATGGGCGTTCCCTTCACCTCGGCCCACGGGTCGGTGCGCTTCAGCCTGAGCATTTACAACACCGAGGAAGAGATCGACTACATCGTCGAGAAGCTGCCGCCCATCATCGAGCGCCTGCGCAACCTGTCGCCTTTCTGGAAGGAAAACCAGGCGGCCAAGGCCGCCGCAGGATAGCGTTTAAAAAAAACAGCGTATTCTCCCGTTTGGCA
>JAMOVG010000229.1 GCA_027061725.1 Desulfobacteraceae bacterium | reverse complement strand
GTTCGAGGGGCAGCAGTTGACGTTGACGGCCCGCACCTGTTCGGAATCGAGCTGGTTCCAGATGACGAGCACGTTCAGTGCCCGCTGGTTGCAGTCGCGTGCCAGCATGCCGATCTTGATGTCCGGGTGGGCGGCCGCCAGGTGCGTGGCGATTTTTTCCAGCGAGTAGCGGGCCGTGCCGACCACCAGGTCGTCGAGCTCCTCGATGCGGTCTGTGGTAAAACCGTGTGGCAGGGGGTGGCCGTTGGTCTCCTTGTAGCCCAGGAAGATATCGACGGTGCCCTCCTGCAGCCAGCGCCTGACCTTGTCTTTCATGATGTTCTCCTCGCCTCCGCGTATGCGGGCGCCTTCCAGTTCTCCGAAAAGGCGCCCAGCGGGTTGGGCCCCAGTGCCCGAATTTTTTCCGTAAAATCCGTCACCACACGGACGAATTTCTGGGCCTCGGCCGAAGAAATCCACTCCAGGTGCACCCGCCCCTCCAGGCCCATGAAGGAGAGCAGTTCCTGCAGAAAAGTGACGCGCTTGATGGTCATGTAATTACCATACAGGTAATGGCAGTCGCCGACGTGTCACCCGCCCACCAGCACACCATCGGCGCCGTCCTGCAGGGCCCTGAGGATGTGGTGCGGCGACACCGTGGCCGTGCACATGACGCGCACCAGGCGCACGTTTGGCGGGTACTGCATGCGGCTGACGCCGGCCAGGTCCGCGGCGCCGTAGGCGCACCAGTTGCACACGAATGCCAGTATTCTGGGCTCGAATTTTACGGTTTCCACAATACGCCCCTTTGAGAAAGTTTGAAGTGTGAAGTGTGAAGCAACGGTTTTTATCCTTTGCATCAGGGTGCTTCATGATTACGAGTGTCTTTGTGCCTTTTCACGCCCCCATGGCGCTTCTGATTTGCGCATAGAGCTGACGGTTTGAGAAGCCCATCAGGATCGGCGCCTCTGAAGGGCAGGCGGCGGCGCAGGCGCCGCAGCCCTTGCACAGGGCCGGGTTGATCTCGGCGACGTTTTTCTCGGCGTCGAAGCCGATGGCCCCGAAGGGGCAGACGTGCAGGCATCCCAGGCAGCCCGAGCATCGTTGCGGGTCGATGCGGGCCACGGTGCCGCCGGCCATGATGCTGTCGCGTGACAGCACGGTCAGGGCCTTGGCGGCGGCGGCCCGGGCCTGGGCGATGCTCTCTTCGATGGGCTTGGGGTAGTGGGCCAGGCCGCACAGAAAAACGCCCTCGGTGGCGAACTCCACCGGCCGCAGCTTCTGGTGGGCCTCCAGCAGCCAGCCGTCGGCGTCCACCGGGACCTTGAACAGCTGCGACAGCGGCGTGCTGCCGTCGGCCACGATGGCCGTCGCCAGGCACAGCAGGTCGGCGCATACGGTCAGCCGACGCCCCAGGATGTTGTCTTCGAAGGAGACTTCCACCTGCCGTCCGGCGGCCGCCACGCGGGGCTTTTGCTCGGGGCGGTAGCGGAAGAAGAGCACCCCCGCCTCGCGGGCCCGGCGGTACAGTTCTTCTCTTTCACCGTAGGTGCGGATGTCCCGGTAGACAATGTAGACGTTCGTTTCCGGGTTGCGTTCCTTGAGCGCCAGGGCGCTGCGGATGGAGTGCGTGCAGCACACCTTGGAGCAGTAGGGGTGCCGCTCGTCGCGGGAGCCCACGCACTGGATGAAGACCACGTCGCGGGCGCCCGTGATGCGGCGGTCGTTCTCCCGCAGCAGGGCGTCCATCTCCAGGTGGGTGACCACGGCCTCGTGTTGGCCGTAAAGGTACTCCTGGGGCCTGTACTCCCGGGCGCCGGTGGCCAGGATGACGACGCCGTGTTCCACCGTTTCCGCGGAAGGCCCACCGGACAGGGTGGTCTGGAAACTGCCCACGAAGCCGTCCACGGCGGCAATCGTGGTTTCCAGGTGCAGGCGGATTCTTCTCTCGTCATTCACCTGCCACACCAGGTCCGCCAGGTAGTCGGCGACATTTTCGCCGCGCCAGGCCGTGTTGAGCCGGCAGGCGTTGCCGCCCAGGTGTTCGGATTTTTCCACCAGGTGCACACGGAAGCCCTGGCGGGCCAGGGCCAGGGACGCTGTCATGCCGGCAATGCCGCCGCCCACCACCAGGGCCGCCCCCCTGACGGGCAGTTCGGTCTGCACCAGGGGGTGCAGCAGGGCGGCCTTGGCGACAGCCATGCGCACCAGGTCCTTGGCCTTCTCGGTGGCCTCATCGGGCTGTCGGCTGTGCACCCAGGCGTCCTGGTTGCGGATGTTGGCCATCTCCAGCAGGTACTTGTTCAGACCCGCGTTGACCAGGGTCCGCTGGAAGAGTTCTTCGTGGGTGCGGGGGGTGCAGGCCGCGATGACCACCCGGTTGAGGTTTTCGCGCCGGATGACCTCCGAGAGCTTGTCCTGGGTGTCCTGCGAGCAGGTGAAGAGGTTTTCTTCCACATACACCACGCCGGGCAGGCTGCGGGCGTAGGCGGCCACCTCCGGCACCCGCACGATGCCGCCGATGTTGATGCCGCAGTTGCAGACGAACACGCCGATGCGCGGCGGCTGCCGCCGCACGTCTCTTTCGGTCGGAACCTGGAGCGTGCGGGTGCGGCTGTTGCGCACGGCGGCCAGGTGCTCGGTGGCGGCGCCGGCCGCGGCGCTGGCCTCCATGACCGACTGCGGGATGTCTTTGGGCCCGGTGAAGGCACCGCAGGCATAGATGCCCGGCACCGAGGTGCCCACCGGGTGAAAGCTGTCCGTACGCGTGAAGTGGTGCTCGTCGAGTTCGATGCCCACGGTTCGGGCCAACGCGGCGGTCCGGGGATCGATTTCCAGGCCGGTGGAGAGCACCACCATGTCGAAGGCCTCGCTGCAGGGGCGGCCGTTTTCGTCCATGTAGCGCATCAGAAGGTCGTCGCCGCCCGGCACCGGCTCGATGGTGTGAATCCTGGCGGGGATGAACCGCACCCCGGCGCTGCGGGCGTTTTCGGCGTAGCGGTCGAAATCCTTCCCCTGGGTGCGCATGTCCATGTAGAAGATAGCGCAGTCCAGGGGGGAGTCGCTGTGCTCCTTGGCCATGACAGCCTGTTTGACGGCGTACATGCAGCAGACCGACGAACAGTAACCGTGGTCGCAGCGGTTGATGTCGCGCGAGCCGACGCACTGCAGCCAGGCAATCTTGAGGGGGGCCCGGCCCCGGGGGTGCTTGCCGCCCATGGTCGACGGCCGCAGCAGGTGTCCCCCGTAAGGGCCGGTGGCCGACAGCATGCGCTCGAACTCCAGGGAGGTCACCACGTCCGGCAGATGGGCATACCCGTAGGTGTCGAAGCGGGTGGGGTCAAAGGAGGTAAACCCCGGCGCCAGAACGAGGGACCCCACCTGGAGGGTGAGCGTTTTTTCGCGGTCGTTGAAATCGATGGCCCCGGAAGGACAGAACTTCTGGCAGGCGCCGCATTTCCCCTTGGTCAGGTAGATGCAGTTGTCCGGGTCGATGACGTATTTGAGGGGCACCGCCTGGGAATAGGGCACGTAGATGGCCTTGCGTTTGACCAGATCCTCGTTGTAGGCGTCGTCCACCTTTTTGGGGCATTTTTCGGCGCACAGGCCGCAGGCGATGCACTTGTCCATGTCGACGTAACGGGGGTGCTGCAGGACGGTGACGGTGAAGTCGCCCGCTTCGCCGGAGACCGACGTCACTTCCGACAGCGTGAGCAGCTCGATGTTGATGTGCCGGCCGACCTCGACCAGTTTGGGGGAGATGATTCACATCGAGCAGTCGTTGGTGGGAAACGTTTTGTCCAGCTGGGCCATGGTCCCGCCGATGCCGGCCGATTTTTCCACCAGGTAGACGTAGTATCCCGAATCCGCGAGGTCGAGGGCCGCCTGCATGCCGGCGATGCCCCCGCCGACGACCATCACGGCGCCCTGCAGTTGTTTTTCCGTGCGATTGTGGCTCATCGATACGTTTCCTTCATGTCGTATGCCGTTGGTGAGTTGGATGGCGCTGGCTATTTTCGTTCGCACGCCTTGTCGATGGTTTCCAGCAGTTCATCGTCGGTAAAGGGTTTGGCCAGGTAGTCGCTGGCGCCCTGCTTGATGGCCTGCACGGCGTTGGATATGCTGGAGTATCCGGTCATGACGATGATGCAAAGCGCGAGCTCTTCCTGCCGGAGCGCCTGCAGAATCTCCATGCCGTCCATGTCGGGCAGCTTCATGTCGAGAAGAACGATGTCGTAGCCGCCCCGGCGGATGGCCGCCAGGCCCTGTTCGCCGGTGGCGGTGGCCGTCACGCTGTGGCCGGCTTCCGTCAGCACCAGGCGGCAGGCATCGCAGATCACCTGTTCATCGTCGATGACCAGTACACGGACCGGTTTCATGCTTCCTCCTTTCCTTCCGACGCTGCAGACACGATGGGGAAATCGATGACGAAACGCGTGCCTTCGCCCAGTTTGCTGAAGACGCGGATTTCGCCCTGGTGATTCTTGATGATGCCGTAGCTGACGGCCAGCCCCAGACCCGTCCCGTCGGAGCGGGTCGTGTAGAAGGGCTCAAAGATCTTTTTGACGTTTTCGGCCGAGATGCCGCATCCGTTGTCGGCGACTTCCACTTCGATGCGTTTCCCGTCCGGATCCACCCGACTGGTGATGCTGACGCGGCCATAGTCTTGCACCGCCTGCAGGGCGTTGAGCAGCAGGTTGATCAGTACTTGCTCGATCTGGTTTTCGTCCAGCAGGGTGCTGGGCATCTTTCCGGCCAGGTGCTGCTCAAGGGTGACATGCCGCAGGTAGAACTCGTTGCCCACCACCCCCAGGGCCGTTGATATGACGCGGTTGATGGTGGTCATTTTCTTTCGGGGGGGTTTGTCGCGGGCGAACTCCAGCAGGCCCTGAATGATGGTTTTGCAGCGCTGGGTTTCACGGATAATAATTTCCAGGCCCTTTTCCAGCGAACTTCCCGGTTCCACTTTTTTCTTCATATTGGAGCTGAAAAGTAGAATGCCGGCCAGTGGGTTGTTGATTTCGTGGGCCACGCCGGCGGCCATGCGGCCCAGGGAGGACATCTTTTCCATCTGGGTGGCCAGGTGGGTGATATGGGCCTCCTGGTTTTCGGCCAGCCGCACGCGTTCGATGATGCAGGCGCACTGCTCGGCCACTGTGACCATAAAGTCCAGTTCATCTTCCGAAAAGCTGCGTGGCTCGGACAGGTAAACTCGGATGAGCCCCCGCATCTCGTTCTCGATCGCCATTGGGACGTCCAGCATCATGCGGATACCCTGGTCCCAGGCATGCTGCGGATACTCCACGCGGGGGGCGTGCCAGATGTCGGTGATGATCTTGACCCTGTGCAGCTCGGACGGATCCTGCACCAGCTGCTCGGGGGGAACCGGCCCCTTGTCGATGTAGTGCTCGGCCATGCCGCAGGCCGCGCCGACGTCGAACTGGTTGGTCTCCAGGTTGAGGATCCGGAGCAGGGCCCCCCGGGCCTCCAGCGCTTCGGCCGTCTTGTTGACCACCACGTTGAGGACCTCCTGCAGGTTCGTGCTGGAATAGATGGACCGGATGATGTCTCTGAAGACCGCAAAGTAATCCTCAAACCTTGCGGGGGAAGTACGGCTTTTCTCTTGATCGGACAATGCTTCCTCGCTTTCCGGCGCAATGCCCCGCCCGAGATGGCCGGGGCTACCAGGCCTCCATTTCCAGACGCTTGTAGATGAACATCAGCTGCCGTCGGGTCAACTCGCCCACTTGGCGCCGGATCCACAGCAGGTCACCGGACGCGATGGCGGCCTTGGCCTCGTCCGAGAGGGTGTAGCCCTCCAGCGCCAGGCTGCCGTTTTGCATCAGGTCCCGCCAGAAATCCAGGTCCTCTGCCGTGCGGTTGAGCACCGCGATAACCGCGTTTTTCTGGATGAGCCGCTGGGCCTCGGTGCGCGGCCGGGCCGCGGCGGCCGGCAGTGCAGCCCGCCGGCGCGCCCGCAGCGCCCCGTTGACGGCCGAAACGATCTGCTGCTCGTTGAAAGGCTTGGGCACAAAGTCATGCACCCCCAGTTTCATGGCATCGACGGCCAGGCTCGTGGTGGCGTAGCCGCTGATGGCGATGACCTCCGTCTCAGGGGAGCTTTCCTTCACCTGCCGGATGATTTCCAGGCCGTCCATGTCCGGCAGGCGTATGTCGGCCACCAGCAGGTCGAAGCGGTGCCGCCGGAACGCCTCCAGTGCCAGGCGACCTGTCTCGGCCAGATCGACTTTGAAGCCCTCTTCGCCGAGGATGGCCTCCAGCCCTCCGGCCACGTTGGGGTCATCCTCCATGACAAGAATGTGGGGCGGCGTCCGATTTTCCCCTGTTTGAAACTCCCGGGCCTGCGGCATGGTTTTGCCTCCCTGTGCATGGGGTTTCCCCTCTCGGCCTTTTTCCGACGATCTGCTTCAGCATAAGCCGTGCCACGTTTCGGATTTTATTTCGCCAAAATGAATAATCCGTAAATACGGATGGATATAATGAAAACGGGTCGGTTCGGCAGGGCGAGGGCGGATGGGGGTGTACAGGAAGGTATACGCCGGCTGGAAGCCGCTTCGGGGAATTGGATTTAGTTACGGATGGTTACGGTCGTATAAAAATATATACGGATATATGGGGAGTCATACGGCCGGGGGAAGAGGACGCTCAGCCGCCGCGGGCCGGTGAGGGCATCGGTGCCGCCGTCAGGCCGTATTTTTTCATGCGTGCCGAGAAGTTGGAGCGCTGCATGCCGACGCGGCGCGCCGCCCGCGTGATGTTGCCGTCCTCGGCGGCCAGGGCGTGCTGCAGGAAGGCCTTTTCGATGCGCCCGTACTGCTCTTCGATGAGGCGCTTCTTGACGGCTTTGAGCTCCTGCAGCGAGGCGGGGATGTCCCCGCCCGCCGGAGTGTGCCGCATTTCGAGGTGATGCCGCACGAAGGCCTGGTTCACGACGTCGTCGTCGGCCATGATCACCAGGCGTTCGACCACGTTTTTCAGCTGCCGCACGTTGCCCGGCCAGTCGTAGTTTACCAGCGTCTGGAGGGCGCTGTCGGAAAAGCCCTCGACCCTTTTGCCGGTCTTGCGGCAGAAGGACTTCAGGAAATAGTAGGCCAGCCGCGGGATGTCGTCTTTTCTTTCCCGCAGAGGCGGCAGGAAGATGGGAAAGACGCTCAGGCGGTAGTACAGGTCTTCCCGGAAAGCCCCCGCTGCAGCCCGCTTCTTCAGGTTGCGGTTGGTGGCCGCGATCACGCGTACGTCCGCGGTTTTGAACCGGCTGGCACCCACGGGTTTGAACTCCCCGCTTTCCATGACCCGCAGCAGTTTGCCCTGGATGTCGAGGCTCAGGTTGGCCACTTCGTCCAGGAACAGGGTGCCGCCGCCGGCGGCGTCGAAGATGCCCGGCCGGTCGTGCAGTGCGCCGGTGAAAGCGCCCTTGACGTGGCCGAACAGTTCGCTTTCCAGCAGGCCGGGGGAAAAGGTGCTGCAGTCGACGGCGACGAACTGCCGGCTGGCGCGGCGGCTGTGGGCGTGGATGGCGCCGGCGAACAGTTCCTTGCCGGTGCCGCTTTCGCCGCACAAAAGGACGGTGCTGTCGGTGGGGGCCACCCTGCGGATGGCTTCGAAGATTTCCAGGATGCGGGGCGTCTCGCCGATAATATTGTTGAAATCATAGCGCTGAAAAAGCTGGCGGCGCAGGGCCAGGTTGTCTTCGCGCAGGCGCTTGTGCTCCATGGCCTTTTGCACCGCCAGGAGCAGTTCATCATCGGAAAAAGGCTTGGAAAGATAGTCGAAGGCCCCCAGTTTCATGGCCTGCACGGCGTTTTGCACGGATGAGAACCCGGTCATCACGATGACCAGGGCGGAAAGCCCCTGCTTGTGGAAGGTTTCGAGAATCTGCATGCCGTCCAGGTCCGGGAGCTTCATGTCCAGCAGCACCACGTCATAAGTCCCCGTCAAGGCGGCGTCCATTCCGGCCGCGCCTGTCTGGCGGACGTCCACGGCATAGCCCTCTTCGCAAAGACACAGGCGACACCCCTCACAGACGATCTGTTCGTCGTCTACGATCAGAATGCGGTCTGGTTTCATGATGTTTCCCGGCTCGCCCGCACGTTTCGCCCCTTTCCACGCCACACGTACTTTCAGAATTCAGGATAAGGAGCCTGCGGGCAGATGTAAAGCCCAATCCGACAAAGCCGCTCGACCGAATAGCCTGTGCCGCTCCCGTGGCAATCCATCGCCGGGCGTTTGAAATCGTTTCCCTGATCGACCGGTCAAGACCAGGTTGCGTCACCGTTATGTAACGTTACAATTCCGCGAAGGTAACGTTTGAAGGGGGCTGCCGATGAAACCGGCTACTGCCTTGTTCGCACCGCCCAAAGGCGCCCAAATGACGCCGTTTATTCCATTATCTGACTGAAAATATAAATCATTATTTCATAAAAGGCACCTGTCCAAACAGCCTCGGCCCCTTCCCCTTCTGCCGACGGAGGTGAATCCGGACACACCGATCCCATGGCACGTTTGGTGCAGATACCTCTAGACCAGAAGCGGGCATATTTTCACAGTGGACACCCGGCGGGTGTTGGCTGAAACCGGGGTGACGGCGGCGGCGCCTTTGCGGGGTCTGACGCATCACCGCACACATCCATCAAAGGAGGGCTCGGAAATGTTTAAGAAGATTCTTTTTGGCACCTGCCTGACCGAGTATTGTGACCACGTCTTCCATTTCGCCCTGAACCTGGCCAGGGAGAATGACGCCAGGCTGTG
>JAMOVG010000228.1 GCA_027061725.1 Desulfobacteraceae bacterium | reverse complement strand
CTTTACCATCGGGCAGCGCCGCGGCATCGACTGCCCGGCACCGGAACCCTACTACGTGGTGCGCATCGACATGCGCCAAAACCGGCTGGTGGTGGGCGGGCGACAGGACCTTTACGCCTCCGGCTGCCGGGTGACGAATATCAACTGGATCGCGGACCGGCCGCAGCGGGCGTTCGAATGCACCGTCAAGATCCGCTACCGGCACCGGGCCGTGGCCTGCCGCGTCACGCCGCAGGGGCCGGATGCGGCAGTGGTGCTTTTCCGCGCCCCACAGGCCGCCGTGACCCCGGGGCAGGCGGCGGTCTTTTACGCCGATGAAGAAGTACTGGCGGGCGGCTGGATCGCGTCGCCGGACGGGGATGCGGCGGGATCGTAACGATATGAAACCATCGGACAGATCGCAGGCGCCTGCGCGCACCTTCCGCATCACCACGTTGGGGTGCAAGGTCAACCAGTTCGAATCCGCCGACCTGGCCGAGCGCCTGCGGCGGCTGGGGTGGCGTCCGGCCGCCGAGGGAGAGGCCGCCGAGGTGCACATCGTCAACACCTGCACGGTCACCGGGCGCGCCTCGATGCAGTCGCGCCAGGCCGCGCGGCGGGCCGTCCGGGAGGCCCCGCACAGCCGGGTGCTGGTCACCGGGTGCTACGCCCAGACGCGGCCCGGGGACCTGGCGGCCATCGAGGGCGTCGAGGCCGTGGTGGGCCACGAGGGGAAGTTCTGCCTGGCCGAACGCCTCGTCGGCGACGGCGGAACGTCGCCTGGGCCGGAACCACACAGCGAGCCCTTTACCGAGAGGCCGCTGGAAGCCTTTGTCGACCGCACGCGGCCTTTTCTGAAAATCCAGGACGGCTGCGACGCGTTCTGCAGCTACTGCATCGTGCCTTACGCCCGCGGGCGCAGCCGCAGCATGCCGGCCGAAAAGGTGCTCGAAGCCCTGGCGCGCTACCGCGACAGCGGCTACCGCGAGGTGGTGCTGTGCGGCATTCACCTGGGGGCCTGGGGACAGGACCTGGCGCCCGCCGGCTCGCTCGCCGGCCTGCTGGCGGACATCGACCGCCAGGGCGCCATGGCGCGCGTGCGCCTGAGTTCCATCGAACCGCGGGAGCTGACCGCCGAGATCATCGCGCGCGTGGCCGAATCGGGGCGCTTCTGCCGCCATTTTCACATCCCCCTGCAGAGCGGCGACGACGGGATCCTGCAGCGCATGAAGCGGCCCTACGACGCGGCCTTTTTCGCCCGGCGGGTCATGGATATCCACCACCGCATCCCCGATGCCGGCATCGGGGTGGACGTGCTGGTGGGGTTCCCGGGGGAGAGCGACGCGGCGTTTGAAAACACGCGCCGGCTGATCGAGTCCCTGCCCGTGACCTACCTGCACGTTTTTCCCTTTTCGCCCCGCGAGGGTACGCCGGCGGCGACCTTCGAGGGCCGCGTGGACCCCCGGCGGGTACGAGAGCGCTGCCGCGTCATGCGGGAGCTGGGCGCCGCCAAGCGGCGCGCCTTCCACCGGCGCCACATCGGCCGCGAGGTCGACATGCTGGCGGAGGCGCGGCGCGATGCGACGAGCGGGCTTTTGAAGGGCATGACCTCGAACTACATCCCGGTGCTGGTCGACGGCGGCGACGAGCTGAAAAACCGCCTCGTGCGGGTGCGCTGCCGGCGCCTCGGCCCCAGCGACACCGTCCTGGCGGACATCGTTTAACCGCCTTTCCCGAAGCCGCGGCGCCACCGGCGGGCGGCAAATGCGCCGATCGCCTGTAAGCAAAACGGTTCCCCGCGGACTAACGCCCCTGAGAGCGGATTTTAATCGGGCACATCAGCAGGGGAACAGGTCATGGCGAAAAGAAAAGGGGACATCATGTTGGCGCTGCTCGGCGCGATCCTGTTGACGGGCGCCGCCGTCGCCGCGGCGGCGCAGGGCGGTGTGGACGACCGGCTGTACGCCGAACTGCTGCAGCGCCACGTGCACCGGGGACAGGTGGACTACGCCGGGCTCAAGCGCCAGGAAGAGAAGCTGGACCGTTACCTGGCGGTGCTCGAGAAAGTCGACAGCCGCACGCTTGGGCGTGCGCAGCGCTTTGCCTTCTACATCAACGCCTACAACGCCTGGACGCTCAAGCTGGTGCTGACGGGCTACCCGGGCGTCACTTCCATCAAGCAGCTGGGAAGCCTCTTTCGAAGCCCCTGGAAGAAAAAGATCTGCCGCCTGGACGGCAAGGTCATGAGCCTGG
>JAMOVG010000227.1 GCA_027061725.1 Desulfobacteraceae bacterium | reverse complement strand
AAACTGCAAAAGTGGTCTTGACTTTGGGGTCCACCTCACTCCAACTGCGCACAGCCGATGCCCGCCCGTTCTTCACGCATGGATGGACCCGCATAATAAAGGGCGCCTGGAACAAGCATGCCGCCGATGCTTGCAGCCGACCTGTGCCGATTTCTGTTGTCCACGAACGGCAAATCGGATATGAACAGCGCATTGTTCGTGGCGTGCCGTCAATGACCGCCCTTTTCCGGTAATCGTTCATCTCAAGGAAAGGAAACCGCTCATGAACCTGGCCAAATTCCCCCGCCGAAGGTACACCCAGGGGGCCACGCCCATTGAGGCCGTGCCCCGCTTCAGCGCGGCCCTGGGAGGGCCGCAGATCTACATCAAGCGCGACGATATGCTGGGTCTGGCCGGCGGCGGCAACAAGACCCGCAAACTGGAGTTTCTGGTGGCCGAAGCCCTGTCCCAGGGCGCCGACACCCTGATCACCTGCGGCGCGGTGCAGTCCAACCACTGCCGGCTGACCCTGGCGGCGGCCGTCAAGGAGGGCCTCAAGTGCCGACTGGTGCTGGAAGAGCGCGTGCCCGGCACGTACAACCCCGAGGCCTCGGGAAACAACTTCCTCTTCCAGTTAATGGGGGTAGAGCAGATTAAGGTGGTGCCCGGCGGGTCGGACATGGCGGCCGAGATGCAGGCCGTGGCCGACGAACTGGCCGCCGAGGGCCGCAGGGCCTACGTCATCCCCGGCGGCGGCTCCAACCCGGTGGGCGCCACCGGCTACGTGGCCTGCGCACAGGAAATTCTGTCCCAGACTTTCGAAACGGGCCTGAATATTGACCGCGTGGTCTGCGCCAGCGGCAGCACCGGTACCCATGCCGGGCTGGTGGTCGGATTCCAGGGCAGCAACAGCGGCATCGAGGTGGTCGGCATCGACGTCAGCCGCTCCCGGGAAGAGCAGGAGCCCCTGGTCTACGACCTGGTGCAGCAGACCGCCGCCCGTCTGGGCGTCACAGCGCCGATCCCCCGCGAAGCGGTGCGCTGCTTCGGCGACTATGTGGGTCCGGGCTACTCCCTGCCCACCGCGGAGATGGTGGAGGCCGTCAAGCTGCTGGCGCGCACCGAGTGCATCCTGCTGGACCCGGTATACACCGGAAAGGCCATGGCCGGGCTCATCGACCTGGTGCGCAAGGGCTGGTTTAAGAAGAACGAGACCATCCTGTTCGTGCACACCGGCGGTTCGCCGGCCTTGTTCGCCTACATGCAGGAATTTCGCAAGTAGCCGGAAACGGTCCGTCAGGGGCCAATTGCCCCTGTTCCACTGCGCCGCTTCGGGGCGTCCCCCCGTGACGGACAATTGGCCACGGACTATGGGTATGTAATTAGTCGATTCTGAAAAACCCTGTTTTTCAGCCGAAACATAAAAATACTATCTCTCTTTGACACCCAAATATGGAAGCAATAAAGAGGCGTAGAATTACTGCCAGCCACTTGAGCAGCTTGGCGAAGTTCATGCCGGCAGCGCTGAGCATGGCGTTCAGCTTGTCGCCCTCTTCGCCCTTCAACCTGTTGCGGTCCATGCGATATTCCTGCTTCATGTGGCCGATACCGGGCTCTATGGCAGCCCTTCGTTTCATCATCCATCGCCAGAGGCTTCGCGCTGTCCTGCCTCTACGGCGTTTGTCGACATGAACCTTGATGTCGCCCCGGTAACCATGTCCGCGATAACCCATATCGACAAATGCGTGTTCCGGTTTTCCTGCTATCCGCTCTACCTGTTTAAGGGTTTCATCGAGCGTATGGCCATCGTACGGATTTCTGTGAAGTGCCCGGCATCCGACAATCCAGCCTCCTTTTGAAGTGGCGGCCACCGCAACCTTGCAACCGAACTCGTAGCGCTTGTGAGCTTTGCCCTTGCTGATGCATTCCACCTCAGGGGCGTGAACGCTGCAAACCTTGTTTTTGTCGCGGCGTTGTTGGTGGTGGATACGCTTGCTGATATCCAGCAGTTCTTTCAGTTCGGTGTCCGGGTTGGGATGTTTTCTTTCAATGTCTCGGATGACTCTGCCACGATATGTGCGAAAGGTCCGTGTGCACCTTGTTTACGTGCTTAAGCTGGAAGGCTTTGACAGTTTTGAGCTTCAGGCCTGCGTCTATGGTTGCCTTCAGAAACTCCTCGGCGCCGGCTTCCCCGATGCGCTTGCGCCACCGTGTCATGCTCGATGGATGAATGGGAACCTCATGCTCGAACCACTGCATTC
>JAMOVG010000226.1 GCA_027061725.1 Desulfobacteraceae bacterium | reverse complement strand
CATGGCCCGGCGCTGGCAGCTTCCGGAACGCCTGGCGGACGCTATCGCCTTCCACCACGACGTCGACCAGTCGGCTGCCGATCTGAACCTGCTGCTGATCGTGCAGGCCGCCGACACGATCGCCAACACGGCCGCCGTTGACGACTGCCCGCCCGACCTGCTGCGGTTTCATCCCTTGGCGCAGGAGGTCATGGGGAACTGCCTGGCGGACATCGCCGAATGGTATCCGCAGACGCAGGATGAGATCACCTCGGCCTGCCGCTTTTTCCTGGATTCGTGATGAACGCTAAAACCCATACCGTGCTGTGCGTCGACGACGAACCCAACATCCTGCGCTCGCTGCAGCGGCTGTTCAGACGTGAACCTTACCGCCTGCTGATCGCTCACAATGCCGCCGAAGCGCTGGAGCTGCTGGAGCGGCACCCCGTCCAATTGGTGATCTGCGACCAACGCATGCCCGACATGAACGGCATCACCTTTCTCAACCAGGTCAAGTCCCGTTATCCGAACATCATCCCCATCATCCTGTCCGGTTTTACCAATGTGGAAGCCATCACCGAGTCCATCAACCGGGGCCACATCTACAAGTTTTTCCTGAAACCGTGGGATGACCGCGACCTGAAGATCGAAATCCGCAAGGCCCTGGAGCACTACGACCTCGTCCAGGCCAACCGGGCCCTGAACCGCCAAGTGGTGGAACAGAATGAAGCGCTGCGGCAAATCAACGAGAAACTGGAGCAGGCCGTCCGCGAGCGCACGCGCGTGCTCGAAATCCAAAACCAGGCACTGGAGCTCTCCCACGCCATCGTCGAGGACCTGCCGATCCCCATCATCGGCGTCAGCGCCGAGGGACTGATCGTGTTGGTCAACCGACGCCTGACCTCCCTTCATATCCGCGGCCGCCGCATCGAGGTGGGCCGCAAACTGACCGACTATTTCCCCAATCCCATTATCGCCGGCGTACGGTCGGTGCTATCCTCCGGCGACTCGCGAACCATCGCGCCGGGACACATCCCGGGCCAGCCCTACGCCGTTGACATCACGCCGCTTTCGGGAAAATTCCAGGGCAAGGGCGTCATCCTGGCCATGCGGGATCCGCACCCCGCTTCGAAACCCCTGTAACGGCAACACCGCAGGGGCCTTTATGGCCTCCCCCCGCATTCGCCGTGGCACCGGCCGCTCAAAGATCTCGCCGGCAATGTCCTTCCCGGGGGAAACGAAGACACACGTCACGGCCAGTTCGTCAACCCCGGCCGCAACCAGTATGCGGCAACTGTAATCAGCGCTTCGGACAGATGGCGGGTGTCAAGTCGGCCGATCCCTCGGACGGATCGAGGACAGCCGGATCGTCTCCTGTGCGGGCGACTCTCAGGGCAGCTGTTTTTCGGTAACCACCCGGTTCTTGCCGGCGGCCTTGGCCGCGTAAAGCGACTTGTCGGCCCTTTCAAGAACCGACGAGACGTTGTCGCCGCGGCGGTAGCGGCTGACCCCGATGCTCACCGTGACCCTCAGCACAGCCGGTTCCTGCTGCCCATCGAGTTCATAGTGCGTCTCGGCGATACGGCGGCACAGCTGCTCCGCTCGTTTGCGCGCCACCCGCAGCGAGACGCCCGGGATGACGACGGCGAACTCCTCGCCGCCATATCGCGCGACGAAGTCATTGTCCCGGATGATGGTGCGGCAATGGCCGGCAACGGCCATCAGGACGCGGTCCCCCACCGGGTGTCCGAACGTGTCGTTGACGGCCTTGAAATCGTCGATGTCCAGCAGCAAGAGGCAGAAAGGCTCGCGGCGGGCGTGGTTGCGCTCCACCAGGTCGATCAGGTGGCCGTCCAGCGCCTTGCGGTTGTGGACGCCGGTGAGGCCGTCTGTCATGGATTCGGCGCGGGTAGCCTCCAGCTCGCGGTGCAGCGTCTGGACCCGTTTGGACAGGTGCTCCAACCGGCGATTGTCCTTCATGCGCTTCTCGCGCACGGCGGTTCTCAGGCGGTCAACGCCCACGCTCAGGGAGGTCTTTATCTTGCGGATGTCATCCAGCTGCTTGAGGTCCTCGATCCTCTCGGCCTGCCGGTAAACGGTCTGGTTGAATACCTGGTTGTCCGCATCAAGGGCGGCCACAGCACGCGTTAGCAGATCAATGATTTCCTTGAGTTCCGCTTCGCGAGCCGCCAGGCAGGCCTTCTGGCCGGTGATGAAGGCGTAAATCTTTTTTTTGAAGCGACGGTAGGTTCCCGCCAGCGAGCGC
>JAMOVG010000225.1 GCA_027061725.1 Desulfobacteraceae bacterium | reverse complement strand
AATCAGCTCGTAGAGCAGCATGGCGATGGGCAGCATGTAGTGGGCGCCGCGGACCAGGGTCTTGAAAAAGAGCGGCAGCTGGCTCTTGGGCATGCCCTTGAGGCCCAGTTTGGAGGCCTCGATGTGGGTAATGTACAACAGGGCCGCATAGGACGCGAAAGCCGGCACGGCCGCGGCCTTGATAACCTCTACGTAGGGCACGTTGACGTACTCGGCGATGATGAAGGCCGCTGCCCCCATGATGGGCGGCGCGATCTGGCCGTCGGTGCTGGCGGCCACTTCCACGGCGGCGGCCTTGGTGGGCGGATAGCCGACCTTTTTCATCAGCGGAATGGTGAAAGTGCCGGTAGTGACGATGTTGGCGATGCTCGACCCGTTGACCAGGCCGGTCAGCCCGCTGCCCAGCACTGCGGCCTTGGCCGGCCCGCCCTTGAAGCGCCCCAGCAGCGACAGCGCCAGGTGGATAAAATACTGCCCGGCACCGGCCTTGTCGAGCATGGCACCGAAAAGGACGAAGAGGAAGACGACGGTGGCCGACACGTCCAGCGGGATCCCGTAAATGCCCTCGGTGCTCATGGTCATCTGCCCCACGAAGCGGTTGAGCGAGACCCCCTTGAACTGGATCACGTCGGGCATGTAGGGCCCCAGGAAAGCGTACATGATGAAAAAGGTGGCGATGACCGACAGCGCCGGTCCGATGACGCGCCGCGAGGCCTCCAGCAGCAGGATCACCAGGATGATGCCGATGACGATGTCCCGCAGCATGGGCGCCCCGTAACGGGTGGTCAGGCCGTCGTAGTCGATGGCGATGTAGAGCGCCGACAGCGCGGCAACAATGGCCAGCACGTAGTCCAGCAGCGGGATGCGGTCCATCCTGGAGAAGTATTTCAGGCCCAGGCGCGGCTTCTTGAAAAGCGGGTAGTTGAGGAAAACAATGAGCATGGCAAAGGCCAGGTGGATGGCCCGGATGAAGGTCGAGTCCAGCACCAGCCAGCTGGCGATGGAAAGCTGGAAGGCGCTCCAGATGACCCCGATGGTGGGGATCACCCATTTTTCGGGTCCCTTGGGCCTCCTGCCGATACCCTCTTCTTCTTCGGCCAGCCGTTTGGCCAGCTCGATGCCGTCGTCCTTCTGGGGGGTTTCAAGATCGTTCATTGGGTCACCTGATGCTGGAAAGAGCTGGAACAGCCTGCCGTCGGGCGCCGGTCCGGCGGCCGACGGCAGGCACGGGCCGTGTTTGCTGTCGTGGCGTGGACTGGCCGCAGCGCCGATTCAGGCGCCGCCGCAACCGCCACTTTAACCTGAGCAGAGGGTTTCAGGGACTGTGGATGACACATCCGGGCGGCCCCGCGGCCGCCCGGAAAGCACCGCACGGTCGTCGGTCTACTGCATCAGGCCGACTTCCTTGTAGTACTTCATGGCGCCGGGATGGATGGGCGCCGACAGGCCCTCGAGCATGCTCTTCTTGGTGAGCACCTGGT
This sequence comes from Desulfobacteraceae bacterium, assembly GCA_027061725.1. Classification (GTDB taxonomy): domain Bacteria; phylum Desulfobacterota; class Desulfobacteria; order Desulfobacterales; family JALSRD01; genus JALSRD01. The sequence goes on along the minus strand of JAMOVG010000225.1, from coordinate 6,855 downwards.
AGGCCGGGTGCAGCTTCTTGAAAGAGTCGAAGTTGTCGAAGACCTCCTTGGTAATGGCGTAGACGACCTTGTCGGGCTCCTTGGCGGAAGTCACGAAGGTGGCCTTGACGCCGAAGGTGGGCACGTTTTCCTTGTTGGTGGCATTGGGGTAAAGCTTCACCGGAATGAAGGACTTGGCGTAATAGGGCTTGTCCTTGATCATTTTGTCGATACCCGGTCCGGTGATGGGCACGAAGTGCACCTTGCGGGCACCGGCGGTGGCCTCCTTGATGGCGCCGCTGGGATGGCCGACGGTGTAGAAGAAAGCGTCGATGCGGCCGTCCTGCAGCAGGCCGGGGGCCTCGGCGGCCTTGACGCTCTCAGCCTTGATGTCCTTCTTGTAGTCGATGCCGGCCGCGGCCAGGGCGTCGATGGCGTTTTGACGCTGTCCCGACCCGGGGTTGCCGATGTTAACGCGCTTGCCCTTGAGGTCGGCCAGGGTCTTGATGCCGGCGTCATCGGCGGCCACCAGGGTTACGGACTCGGGGTGAATGCTGAACACCGCGCGCAGATCCTTCTGGGGGCCCTTGTCCTTCCACTCGGCCAGGCCATGTATAGCCTGGTACTGGCGGTCGGACTGGCAGATGCCGAAGTCCAGGTCACCGGAGAGCACGGCGTTGATGTTGAACACCGATCCGCCGGTAGACTCCACCGTTGCGCGGATGCCGTACTCCTTGCGCTTTTTGTTGATCATCTTGGCAATGGCGCCGCCGGTGGGATAATACACACCGGTGATGCCGCCCGTGCCGATGGTCACAAAAATGGTCTTGGCCTGCACCTGGGCCGGCGCAGCTCCCATGAACATCACGAACCCGAACAGTACCGCCAGACTCAACACAAATGCTTTTTTCATAAAAACCTCCTCCTTCTGACTAAGAGTTTACTTGCAACCGGGCGCTTGCGCGGGATTTTACCCGATTTTCCCGGTTTCCGGTCCCCCCTTATGGTCTTCCAGGTGGACCGGCCGGATTCTCCTGCCTTGCTGAATTCCGTTCATAATGTTGAAGCCTAATTATTTAATAGCTCATCTTTAAAACTATCAAATCCACTGCCGCAAGGCAAGCCTTTTTATTGGCCTCGCCGGGCAAGCGCCGGCAATGATCGCCACGGTGGATGCCGGGGGCCTTCATGGTACCGCCCCTCCCGGGTTTGAGAGGCGGGCAGGCTACTTGCGATCGCCCGGTTGACCGTGTCCGTCTGCGGGTTCGGGCCGCAGCAGGATGCGTGCATCAACGATGCTGACGCCCTTTTCGTGGGCGATCACCGGGTTGAGGTCCATTTCCACGATCTGCGGATAGGCCTCGATCAGTTCCGAGCACTTGAGCAGCAGCCTGCGCAACGCCTTCTTGTCGCAGGGCGCCTGCCCCCGGTAGCCGTTGAGCAGGGGCGCCGAGCGAATCTCATCGATCATCTGCCGGGCCGTGGTGGGCGAGATGGGCAGCACCCGGAAGGCCACGTCCTTGAGGATCTCCACCAGCACCCCGCCCATGCCGAACATGATCACCGGGCCGAACTGGTCGTCGAGCTTGGTGCCGATGATCACCTCCACGCCCACGTCTGCCATGGGTGACACGATCACCCCGCGGATGTCGGCGGCCGGGTTGTATTTCCGGGCGTTCTTCAGGATACGCTCGAAGGCGCGGCGCACCTTTTTGGCACCCGAGATATGCAGCACCACGCCGCCGGCGTCACTCTTGTGCAGGATGTCCGGTGAGACGATCTTGAGCACCACCTCCCCGCCGATCTCTTCGGCGATCTGAACGGCCTCGTCCGCTGTGGCCGCCAGCCGGTCCTGGAACACGGGCACGTCGTGGAGCCGCAGCAGGCGCTTGGCCTCGTGCTCCAGCAGGGCGCTGCGCCCCTCGGCCAGGGCCGCGGCAATGATCCGCCGCCCCTCCTCGCTGGCCTTCTGGCCCCAATTGAGCACGAAGTTGGTCTTGGCGTGGTAACTGGAGAGGTAGCGGCCGTACTGCGCCAGCACGCCGATGCACTTGCAGGCCACGTCCAGCGAATCGTAAACCGGGATGCCGTAGTAGCGCAGCAGGTCCAGCGAGTGCGGTTTTTCCGAGGCAAACAGGCTGTGCAGCACGATGGGCTTGCGGCGCTTGGCCACCAGCTTGCCCATACGGTGGGCGGCGTCTTCCTCCATGAAGGAGAGGCTCTCGGCGAAGCGGATGCCGTAGCCGCCGAATAGTCCCACAATCAGCAACCCGTCCACGTTGGGGTCGTTGAGGATGATTTTGGCGCAGTCGGCGAAAACCGCCGGGTTGTCGTCTGTGCCGCCGGCTACATCCACCGGGTTGGGCACCGACGCGGCATCGGGCAGTACTTGGCGCAGTCGCTGCTGGGTCTTTTCGGCCAGCACCGGGATCTGCATGCCGAGGTCGGTGAGCAGGTCGGCCGCGATGGTGGCGTGACCGCCGCCGTCGGCCAGGATGGCCACCCGGTTTTTGCGCATGGGCGGCAGGCTGGAGAGAGTCTCGGCGGCCGGGAACAGCTCGTCGGAATTTTCGATGACCACGATACCGGCGCGTTCGAAAGCGCCGCGGGCCACCTCGCTCATGCCCGCCAGCGCCCCGGTGTGGGAGCCGGCCGAGCGTTTGCCGGTGGAAGAGCGGCCGCTCTTGAGCAGCACCACCGGCTTCTCCTGGGTGGTGCGGTAAGCCTGCTGCAGGAACTTGCGTCCGTCGCGCATGCCCTCGACATACATCAGTATGGCCCGCGTGTCGGGGTCGCGCCGGAAAAACTCCAAGTACTCGTGGAAGCGGATGTCGGCCTCGTTGCCCACGCCCACATAATAGGTGAACCCTTTGCGGCTCTTGAGTTTGGCTTCGGTGATGAGCGTCAGCGCCATGTTGCCGCTCTGGGTCAGCAGGGCAATGTCGCCCCGCGGGGCGTTCTTGAGTCCCACCAGGTTCAGGTTCTTTTTGAGGTTCATCATGCCCGAAGTGTTGGGTCCGATGAGGCGCACGTTGTGCCGCCGGGCCACGGCAATGACCTCGTTTTCCAGTTTGCGTCCCTCTTCACCCAGCTCGCCGAACCCCCCGGCCAGAATGACCGCACCGGCGACCCCCTTTTGCCCGCACTGCTCCAGCACCGCCGGCACCGTGCGCGCCGGGGTGGCCACCAGGGCGATATCCACCGGGCCCTCGATGTCGTTGATGCTGGGGTAGCAACGAAAACCAAGGATGATCTTCTCTTTGGGATTGACCGGGTAGATGCGGCCCTCGTAGTTCTCGTCCACCAGGGTACGGATAGCCTGGTAGCCCCGTTTAGTGACCGTCTTGGAAGCGCCGATGACGGCCACCGACTCGGCGTCCAGCACACGTTCCAGTGTCATTTGTCCTCTTCTCCCTGCAATCGTTGAAATGGTTTGGATCTCTCCGTACGACCCGAGCGGGGCTGAACGCCCACGCGCTCAATCCCTTTTACGCTGCGCGAAATCGGTCAGCGACTTCTGGCGCTCGGCCGTGGACACGCAGGCCAGGCAGGCCTCCACCTCGTAGTCCATGATGGCCTCCAGGCTGGCCTCGCCCTGTGCCATGAGCAGTCCGCGTTTGATCATGCGGATGGAAAAGGCCGAGTTCTCGGCGATCTGCCGCGCCATCGCCAGAGCCTCCTGCATGAGCCGCTCGGCGGGTACGGCGCGGTTGACCAGCCCGATACGCTCGGCCTCCTTTCCGTCAATGTACTGTGCCGTAAAGAGCAGTTCGCGCGCCTTGCCCGGCCCCACCAGATCCTGCACCAGGCGCATGGCACCGCCGGTCACCGAGGAGGTCACCCTTGCCTCCGGGGACCCGATCTTGGCATCCTCGGCCGCCAGCCGGATATCGCAGGCCAACGCCAGCTCGTAGCCCGAACCCAGGGCGTAGCCGTTAATGGCCGCGATGGTGGGCTTTTCGAAGCGGATGATCTTGCGCGAGGTCTCCTGCAGCTGCTCCAGGTAGTCGCGGTAGTCCTCCAGGCTGCGATCCTTGGAGTCCTTCAGGTCCGCCCCGCTGGAAAAGGCCCTTCCCTCGCCGGTGACGATCAGCACCCGGATCGCGGGGTCGGTGCGTACATCCTCCAGGGCCGCCTGGAAGTCCAGCCACAGCTGCTTGTTCATGGCATTGAGCACCTGGGGCCGATTGAGCTTGATGGTGGCAATGCCGTCGTCCTTGGTGTACACGATGCACTCGAATTCCATCTGCTTCTCCGTTTATGGGGTTGGATCGAAACTGCCCGGCGGCACGGCCGTTCCCACCGTCGCCGGGGGCCCTCAATTGCCTTGCGATTTCGGGGGATTTTCCCTATTGTCACACCAGATCCTGTAAAGCCTAGTAAATGGTTGCCCTGCATCATGCAAGCGAAAAGTCGACGGGGGGCGTATTTTTTGAAGCCAGAATAACCGGCTGACAACACATCATTTTCATGCCAGACAGGAATGCATCATGCCGGCGGTGAGCGTCATCATCCCCACCTTCGACCGCAAAGACCTCGTCCGTGAGGCCGTCGACTCGGTGCTGGCCCAGGATTTCGACGACTACGAACTGATCGTGGTCGACGACGGGTCCACCGACGGCACCGCCGAGGCACTGGCGTCCTATGGCCGCCGCCTGCGGCTCATCCGGCAGGCCAACCGCGGGGTCAGCGCCGCCCGCAACGCGGGTATCCGGGCGGCCGCGGCCCCCCTGATCGCCCTGCTGGACTCCGATGACCTCTGGCTGCCGGGCAAACTCACCGCCCAGACCGCCTTTTTCCGGGCGCATCCCGATGCCCTCATCTGCCAGAGCGAGGAGATCTGGATTCGAAACGGCCTGCGTGTCAACCCCCGCAAAAAACACCGCAAACCGTCCGGCGACATCTTCGAACGCTCCCTGCAGCTGTGCCTGGTGAGCCCGTCCGCGGTGATGATGCGACGGCGCCTGCTGGACGAGGTGGGCCTGTTCGACGAAAGCCTGCCGGCCTGCGAGGACTACGACCTGTGGCTGCGCGTGGCCTGCCGGCACCCGGTGTACCTCATTGACAAACCCCTGATCGTCAAACGCGGCGGGCACGCCGACCAGCTCTCCCGCCGGCCGGGACTGGACCGCTACCGCATCCGCTCCCTGGCCCGCCTGCTTGCAGGCGGTCGGCTGGACCCGGCCCGCGACGCCGCCGCCCGCCGCGTGCTGCAGCAAAAGTGCGCCATCTATATCCAGGGGTGTCTCAAGCGCGGGAAGCTCGAGGAGGCCCGCAGGTACCGGGAAATTGCGGCAAAATTTGCCGTGGATTGATGCGCGGTGCGTATCGGTTCAAACCGTAAGGGATCACGAAGCGCGGGCAGGGCCGTCACGGGCAACGACCGACAGGGTTGATGCCGGGGCCTTTCATGGGTCGCGTGCCTGTAGGCTCGAGGGGCGGGTCATGCGACTTGCGGTTGCCCTGCAGGGAGCGGAACCGAAACCCGGTGGGCGCGGGTCCCCGCTCAATTCATGCGCCGAAGTTCGTCCAGCCGGCGCTGCAGGCGCTGGGGGGAAACCTTGACGGCCGTCTTGAGCTCCTGGGCGAAGAGCGACACCCGGAACTCCTCGATCATCCAGTAAAATTCCTCCAAGGCGGCCTTCTTCTCCTCCGATACCTGTGGTGTAAGCGCCGCCAGGAGCTCTTCCAGGGCCGTTTCGAACACCGCCGCCCGGGCCGAGCGGGCGCGATCCTTTTCCGGGTCCACCACGGCCCGCCGGGCCCGGATCTCCAGGGCCCCGAGGTAGCGCACCAGGTGCTTCAGGCGCGATGGCGGGTAGAGCCGGTAAAAGTTTTCCGGCACCAGCCGCCCAAGGCGGCGCTCCAGCCGCTGCAGCAGGACCTGTACGGCCGCGTCGAAGCGGTTGGCGCTGTGCAGCCCGGACAGGGTCTGCTTCACGCGGGCGTGAGCTGTCAGCACGGGGCAGACGGCGTCCAGCAGTTCCCCGGCGGCCGGCGCCATGTCTACCGCCGCCCGCCGCACCAGGGCCTCAAACGCCTCGCGGCGCCGGACGTTCTTCTCCAGCACGTCACTGCGCACGGCCTGTCGCAGTCCCTGCTGCAGTTTCGCGGCGCCGCCGAACGCGGCCGCCGCCGGGGCGACAGTCGGCGGGAGTTTCAGCAGCCGGCCGAGCCAGGCGATTTCCTTTTTCAGGCGGCCGGCGGCCAGCACGCCCACGCCCCGCCGGTGGGCCGCCAGGGCCCGCCGACGGTCGGCAAACAGGCGCAGGTTGACCCGCCCCTCGTGGCGGACATCGGCTTCCAGGGCCGGGAAAACCTGCCAGGGGGCGCCCTTGGCGGTGGTCACGGCCAGCGTGTCGGGGATCTCGTCCCACTGCCAGTCCGCCAGGTGCGACCGTTCCCACCTGGCCCGCACATCGGCGGGGATGCCGCCGGACAGATCGACCTTCACTTCCCCGGCCAGCACTTCCCGGCCGCGCCCCTCGCGCAGGGTCTCCCCCGATGGCCCGGTGACGGCGAAGCGCATGGTCAGGTGCGGCGGCAGCTTGCGGTCACGCCAGGCCGTGGCCGGCACGCCGACCCCGAAACGGCGCTGCAGAAAATCACCCAGGGCATTGACCAGCGGACGGTTCTGCCGCGGCATCTCACGGCAGACGATGTCCACCGTGTCGGCCACCGGCACCAGACGCCGGCGGTAGGACTTGGGCAGCCCCCGGATAAGGGCCTCGACCTTTTCCCGGAACAGGCCGGGCACCAGCCAGTCGGCGGCGTCGGCGCACAGGTCGTCCAGCGCGCTCGAGGGCACGCGCACGGTCACCCCGTCATCTTCCTTTCCGGGCCGAAAACGGTACTCGCAGGCGAAACGGCGCTCAC
>JAMOVG010000224.1 GCA_027061725.1 Desulfobacteraceae bacterium | reverse complement strand
GTCGCCGGGCCGGCAGGTGGCAACAAACAGCCGTCGCTCGCCGGGCAAGTTTTCGGCCAGCGCCAGGGCGTGGGAACTCTTGCCGCTGCGGCAGCCGCCGATGACCAGGCAGGTTCGGTTCATGATCGTTTCCCCTCGTGCAGCAGTCGCTGAATAAGATCGGTGTCCACGTGTTCGGCAAAGTGTTCGGCCAGCAGGTCGTACTGCCGGTCACGGAAAGCCGGGCCGGCCTGCCCGTTGACCGCCAGGCGCGAAAGGCCGATTGCGGACAGCCATTTTCGGGTGATGTGCGGGTTGTCGAAAAAGCCGTGCAGGTAGGTGCCCATGGCCCGGCCCTCCGGGTCCAGGCAGCCGTCGGTTTCCGCGCAGGCTGCGCCGTTGCGGCGGTGGACCGCGAGCAGCGGCTGCCCCCCCAACAGGCGGGTGCGGCCCATGTGGATCTCGTAGCCGCTGCCGGCGGACTCCCCCCAGGTAAAGGCGGTCACCGTGGTGGTCTTGGGCGCCTGCAGCACGGTTTCGACGGGCAGCAGGTCCAGTCCGTCGCTTGTGCCCGGCCGGCCCTCCAGCCCGTCGGGGTCGGCCACGCTGCGCCCCATCATCTGGTAGCCGCCGCAGATGCCCAGCAGGTGCCCGCCGGAGCGCTGGTAGACTTTGAGACGCTTTTGCCAGCCCGAGCGCTGCAGCCAGGCCAGGTCAAAGCGCGTGTTCTTGGAGCCGGGCAGAATGACGGCTGCAAAACCGGAGAGATCCTGAGGGTCCTGCAGGTAAATCACCTGCAGGCCGTCCACGTCCTCCAGGGGGGCAAAATCCGTGAAGTTGGAGATGTGGGGCAGGCGCACAACGGCGATGCACGGACCCTCTGCCGATGCCGGCAGCGGCTGCCGGGGCTTTTCGATGACCACCGAGTCCTCGGCTTCGATGCGGATATGGTCGAACCAGGGAAGCACGCCCAGCACGGGGCGCCCGGTGCGCCGGCGCAGCCAGTCAACACCGTCGGAGAACAGGGCGATGTCGCCCCGGAAGCGGTTGACCAACAGCGCCCGGATGCGCCGGGCATCTTCGGGCGACAGGCAGGCCAAGGTGCCCACCATCTGGGCGAAGATGCCGCCGCGGTGAATGTCGCCCACCAGAATCACGGGCGCATCGGCATAGGCCGCCATGGACAGGTTGACCAGGTCGTGGTCCATGAGGTTGACCTCGGCGCAGGAGCCGGCGCCTTCCATGACGACCACGTCGCAGGTGTTTCGCAGGCGGTCCAGGGCCCGGCAGGCGGTTTGCCAGAGTGTGTGCTTCTGGCGGTGGTAGTCGGCGGCCGTCTGGTTGGAAAGCGCCTTTCCCAGCACGACCACCTGGGAGCCCACCTCGCTGGTGGGCTTGAGCAGGATGGGGTTCATGTCCACGTGGGGCACCACGCGGGCCGCCTCGGCCTGCACGATCTGGGCGCGCCCCATCTCCAGCCCCTCGGGCGTCACGCCGGAGTTGTTGGACATGTTCTGGGCCTTGTAGGGCGCCACGTGCAGGCCCTGGTTGGCGAGAAAGCGGCAGACAGCCGTCACCACGACACTCTTTCCCACGTCCGAGCCGGTACCCAGCACCGAGAGGCATACAGCCCTGGAAGATGTGGCGGTTTTTGTCATCTGCCGTTTATCCACTGCGATATTTTTGCGTGTATCCCCTGGGTGTCACCATGCGGTCGCCGTAGGCAAACGTCGTGCTGTTGCCGATGAAGACGATGGTCTGCATATCCACAGCCGCCGCCGCCAGCTCCGCCAGGGGCACAATGCGCACACTCTGCCCTTCGCGGGCCGCCCGGCGGACGATGCCCGCCGGCGTCTGGGCAGAGCGGTGACGCAGCGCGATGCGGCAGGCCGCCTCCAGCTGCCAGTCGCGCCTTCGGCTGCGCGGGTTGTAGAGCACGATGACGAAATCGGCCGCGGCCGCCGCCTCCAGGCGCTTTTCGATGATGTCCCAGGGGGTCATCAGGTCGCTGAGGCTGATGACCGCAAAATCGTGGGTCAGCGGTGCACCCAGCAGGGCGGCACCGGCGCACAGGGCCGGGATGCCCGGCACCACCTCGACGGCCAGGCCGTCCCCATCGCGTTGCGGCCCGTCGGTTGTCGTTGCGATGGCGATACCCCGACGCCGGCAAAGCTCCAGCACCAGACCGGCCATGGCGTAAATACCGGCGTCACCGCTGGATACCATGGCGCAGGAGGTGCCCGCAAGGGCCGTGTCAATGGCCGCCTCGGCG